>NZ_JBIURH010000008.1:0-269671 GCF_044740765.1 Kitasatospora sp. NPDC088346 | reverse complement strand
GCCCCGCCGCGGGGCCGGGCTCCCCGCCCCCCCCGCCCCCGCCGCGGCGGGGGGGGGCCCCCCCGGGGCCCCCCCCGGGGGGGGGGGGGCCCCCCCCCCGGGCCCCCCCCCCGCCCGTCCGGATGTCCCGCTGCCCCGCTGCCCCGATCCCGGGGGTCGCCTGCGCCGGTCACAGCTCCCAGGACCGCGGGCGCTCCAGCGCCTCCCACTCGGCGCGCAGCAGGGACAGCACGGCCAGGTCGTGCCGGCGTCCCCGGTGCAGGCACGACGAGCGCCGCACGCCCTCCCGGAGGAAGCCGGACCGCTCCAGGACGCCGAGCGCGGCACCGTTGGTCGTGTGGGTGACCGCCTGCAGCCGGTGCATCGGCAGCTCGCCGAAGGCCAGGTCGGCCAGCGCGTCGACGACGTCGCCCCCGTACCCCCGGCGGCGGTGGGCCGGGTCCAGCAGCAGCTGGAGGTCGGCCGTCCCGTCGACCATGTCCTGGTCGGAGAGGACGGCGTGGCCGATCGGCGTGCCGTCGGGGAGCAGGACGAGGAAGTCGTCGCGGTCCTGGTCCTCGCCGTACCGTTCGATGCGCTCCCGCAGCGCGGACAGCGGCCGCGGCCAGAGCCCCATCTCGTGGGCGGCCACCGGGTCGGAGCGCCAGGAGTGCAGCACCTCGGCGTCGTCGACGTCGAGCGGGGCGAACCCGACCCGCCGCCCGCGCCAGCAGACCTCGCGGTCGCCCTCCTGCGGTCCGCAGCCCACCGCGTTCCCCGCACTGTCGTCCATGGCGCGGACGCTACGGGCCGGCGCCCGGCCGGACCAGTGGTTTTCCGCGGGCCGGCGGGCCTGCCGGACCGGTCAGAAGAACACCGAACGCCGCTGGACCAGCAGCTTGTACAGGGTGTGCTGGATGGTCTCCCGGACCCGGTCGGTGAGGTCGAAGACCAGCATCGGGTCGTCCGCCGCCTCCTTCGGGTAGCCGTCGGTCGGGATCGGCTCGCCGAACTGGATGGTCCACTTGGTCGGCAGCGGGACGGCACCGAGCGGGCCGAGCCAGGGGAAGGTCGGCGTGATCGGCAGGTACGGCAGGCCGAGCAGCCGGGCCAGCGTCTTGAAGTTGCCGATCATCGGGTAGGTCTCCTCCGCCCCGACGATCGAGCACGGCACGATCGGCACCTGGGCCCGCAGCGCGGAGGCCACGAACCCGCCCCGGCCGAAGCGCTGCAGCTTGTACCGGTCCGCGAACGGCTTGCCGATGCCCTTGAAGCCCTCCGGCCAGACCCCGACCACCTCGCCGCGCTCCAGCAGGGCCTGGGCGTCCTCGTTGCAGGCCAGCGTGTGCCCGGCCTTGCGGGCGAGCTCGCCGACCACCGGCAGGACGAAGACCAGGTCGGCCGCGAGCATCCGCAGGTGACGCCGGGCCGGGTGGTGGTCGTGCACGGCGACCTGGGTCATCAGCGCGTCCAGCGGCACCGTCCCCGAGTGGTTGGCGACGATCAGGACGCCGCCCTCGGCCGGGATGTTCTCGACGCCCCGGACCTCGATCCGGAAGTACTTCTCGGCCAGCGGGCGCAGCAGTGAGAGGAAGACCTCCTCGGTCAGCTCCTGGTCGAAGCCGAAGTCGTCCACCTCGTAGTCGCCGGTGATCCGGCGGCGCAGGAAGGACAGGCCGTCGGCGGCGCGCGCCTCCCAGCCCTTGCCGAGCACCCTGGTCGCGGTGTCGCCGAGCCGTCCGGCGAGCGCGCCGCCGACGGCCCCGGCGAGCCGGTCGGCGAGGTCGCCCTGCTTGCCCTGCCAGCTGGGGGCGGACTCGATCGGGATGACCTTGGCCTCGCCCACGGCATGGTCCCTGGCGGCAGTCATCGCGGCATCGGCTCCTCGGTGTGGTGACCGGTGGTGGGGTGGTGGCCGTCCGGGCCGAGCAGGCCGGCCAGCCGGTCGGTGACGGCGGTCAGCCGCTCGGGCGGGAGCAGGCCGGCGGACTGGGCGGCGGCGAAGTCGGCGAAGGCCTGGAGGGTGGTGTACCGGGGGGTGAAGCCGAACGTCTCGCGCAGCCGGGAGGTGTCGACCACCCGGCCGTGGCTGAGCAGCTGGATCTGCTCGGGCGACATGTCGGCGAGCCGGGTCTGCCGGACCAGCCCGGCCACCAGGTTGAGCGCGGGCAGCAGCAGCGGCACGGTCGGCCGGCCGAGCCGGCGGGCGCACTGGGAGAGCAGCAGCACGCCGTCGCCGGCGACGTTGAAGGTGCCGGTGTTGGTGGTGCCGGCCGCGGGCTCCTCGGAGGCCAGCCGGAGCACCTCGACCGCGTCGTCCTCGTGGACGAACTGCAGCCGGGGGTCGCGGCCGAGCACGGTGGGCAGCAGCGGCAGGGCGAAGTAGGCGCTGAGCGGGGTGTCGCCGGCCGGGCCGACGATGTTGGCGAACCGCAGCACGGTGACGGCGACGTCGGGGCGGCGCCGGGAGAAGCCGCGGACGTAGCCCTCGACCTCGGCGGCGTCCTTGGCGAAGCCGCCCGGCGGGAGCGCCTTGGGCTGCATCCGCTCGGCGAAGACGGCGGGGTCGCGGGGGGCGGAGCCGTACACGGCGGTGGTGGACTTCACCACCAGCCGGCGCAGGCCCGGAGCCTTCTGGCAGGCACCGAGCAGCTGCATGGTGCCGATGACGTTGGTCTCCTTGACGGCGCTGCGGCCGCCGGAGCCGGTGGCGCTGACGTTGAGGTGGACGACCGTGTCGACCTCGTGCTCGGCGATCACCCGGGCGACGGCCGGGCGGCGCAGGTCGACCCGGGTGAAGGAGACCTCCGGCGGGAGATCATCGGGCGGCGGCTGGACGTCGACCCCGATCACCCGGTCGATGCCGGGCCTGGCGGCGATCTCGGCGGCGAACCGGGCGCCCAGGTGGCGGGCCACCCCGGTGACGAGCACGACCTTGCCCACGTGTCCGTGTCCTCCTCAGTCCCGTCCCTGCCTGAACCGTACCGCGCGGGCATTTCCGCGACGCAAACACGCCGAGGGGTGGAAAGCCGGGGCCGGAGAGTCGCCGCGGAGCCGGGACGGAAACCCGGGTGGAAACCGGTGGACCGGGGGTGGAAACCGGGCGGGAACCGGGTGGGAACCCCGGGGTGGAAACACGACTGCCCGCCCCGGCGGAATGCCGGGACGGGCAGTGCGCACACCTGGTACGCGAGAGCGACCGTGGGCGGGCTGACTCCCGCGCGAAACGGGGCAAGCGCCAGCCGAGGTGTTACTTCTTGTTGCGACGCTGAACGCGAGTCCTCTTCAGAAGCTTGCGGTGCTTCTTCTTGGCCATACGCTTGCGACGCTTCTTGATGACAGAGCCCACGGAACAACCCTCGCTCACTCGGACCCACGCCCGTGAGAGACGGGAGTCCATACGACTGACGGAGGGCCTAGCCTACCCCCCGCTTCGCGTAAGCCGTAATCGGCCCCGACCGGGCGCTTCGCCGTGTCCGTCCTAGGCGCTCTGCAGCCGCACGTAGGACTCCTTGAGATAGTCGTGGACCTCCTTCTCGGGGACCCGGAAGGAGCGGCCGACCCTGATGGCCGGAAGTTCTCCACTGTGCACCAGGCGGTACACCGTCATCTTCGAGACCCGCATGACCGAGGCGACCTCGGCCACGGTCAGGAAGACGACATCCTGGAGGGGGCGTTCGCCGGAACTCATGACCTCACCCGACCCTTACCCGTGTGCAAGGCACCGGCTTCCCCTCCGGTGACTCCACCGGCACACGTGTATCCCCAGAGTAGTTATGGGTGGTACCAGTGGGAAGAGGGAGAAGCTCACTCCTTGTACGGTGCGAGATCCGCCCGTTGCAGTACGTAGTCGCTCAGCGGTCTGTAGCACCCGGGGGGAGAGCCGTCGTCCACCGGAACCACGACGGCGACCTCGCCCTCCGCCTCCCCGACGAACGGCGCCGGGTCGTTGGAGTCGGCGATCCCGCCGGCCGGAACGCCCAGCCGTCCGGCGCCGCAGAGCCAGCCGTGGTCGCCCAGCACCAGGCCCGGCAAGGGCTGTCCGGTCCCGGTGAGCCCGGCCAGGGCGAGGCGGACCGGCTGGGCGGAGTGCGTGTGCAGGAGGTCCCCGGAGCCGCGGTCGAGTCTGCCACCACGCGCCGCTCCCCCGTCAAGGGCCCGGACGACGGCGACCGGACCGCGGTAGTCCAGCGTGCAGTTGCGTTCTCCGTCGGGGGTGGGCTCACGGAAGCGCGTCCCGCGCGCGGGGGTGAGCAGGGTGCACCCCGCTGCTTCGAGCGCCCTGGCGAGGGAGGTGTGAAACTCCGTCAGCCGGGTCGGGTGCCCGGTGCCGGCCAGCACGGTGGCGCGCCGGCGGGCGGTGGCGCGCAGCAGGTCGGCCAGCCGGTCCAGGGCGTCCAGGGTGCGCTCGGGGTCGATGGTGTCGGTGCCCTCGGCGCGGCCGAAGTCGGGGTCGACGCCGACCCGGTCGGCCATCAGGTCGAGGACGGCGCCCGGGCCCCAGCGGCCGCGCGGGGCCAGGCCCATCAGGGCCTTCTGATCGCCCTGTCCGAACAGGCGGTAGCTGCGGAGGTTGCGCTGACGGGTGGTCGGGATGTCCGGCCCGGCCAGCCGGCGGCGGACCAGGTGCTCGCGCAGGGCGGCGCGGTCGGCGGTCACGGCAGGAGTCCGTGGTGCGGGAAGACCGCCCGGCGGGCCGCCAGGATCGCCTGGTCGAGGCGGTCCCCCGGGTCGTAGCCGTGGTCGTGGAAGTCGCGCCAGCCGGGCTCGACGCCGTCGGTCATCCGCAGCGGGGCCTGCTGTCTGGTGCGCCGGTAGACCTCGGCGCGCCACTCGGCGGGGGTCTCGGCGGTGGGGTCGACCGGGTGGCCGGCGGCGGTGGCCACCAGGTGCGTCCAGGCCCGGGGGACCACGTCGACCACCGCGTACCCGCCGCCGCCGAGCGCCAGCCAGCGGCCGTCGGCGTGCTCGTGGGCCAGTGCGTGCATCGCCTCGGTGACCGCCCGCTGGGCGTCCAGCGAGACCGCGAGGTGGGCCAGCGGGTCCTCGACGTGGGTGTCCGCGCCGTGCTGGCTGACCAGGACCTGCGGGCGGAAGGCGGCCAGCAGCTCGGGCACCAGGGCGTGGAAGGCGCGCAGCCAGCCCGCGTCACCGGTCCCGGCCGGCAGGGGGAGGTTGGCGGCGGACCCGGGGGCGTCCGGGCCGCCGGTCTCGGTGGACCAGCCGGTCTGCGGGAAGAGCGTCGCCGGGGACTCGTGCAGCGACACGGTCAGCACCCGGGGGTCGTTCCAGAAGGCCTCCTGGACACCGTCGCCGTGGTGCACGTCGACGTCCACGTACGCGACCCGCTCGGCGCCCAGCTCCAGCAGGCGCGCGATGGCGAGGGCCGGGTCGTTGTACACGCAGAACCCGGCCGCCTTGGCGGGCATCGCGTGGTGCAGGCCGCCGGCGAAGTTGACCGCGTGCCGGGCCTCGCCGCGCCACAGCGCCTCGGCGGCGGCCACCGACTGTCCGGCGATCAGCGCGGACGCCGAGTGCAGGCCCGGGAAGGCCCAGTTGTCGTCGGTGCCCAGGCCGTGCCGGGCGTCAGTGGACGCCGGGTCGGCGGCCACCCGGCGGACCGCCCGCAGGTACTCGGCGGTGTGCACCAGGCGCAGCGTGGAGTCCCCGGCGGGCGGGGCGGCGCGGACGGTGACACCCGGCGCGGAGGCCAGTCCGAAGGACTCGACCAGCCGCATGGTGAGGGCGAGGCGGGTGGGGTCCATCGGGTGTCCGGGGCCGAAGTCGTAGCCGGTCTCGGCCTCGTCCCAGTACAACTGCAGGCCGCAGGGGCGCTCGCGCTCGGCTTCGGGCATGGCTCCCACGGTAGTGGGTGCGGCTCGGGCCGCCGGACCGGGGCCACGCCGGACGGCGGCCACGCCGGACCGACCCGGGTCGGGGCCGGCCCGTGCCGGACGGCGGCCGGGACCTAGCCGGCGTGCGGCTTCAGCGGATCCGGGGCGAAGTGGCCGGAGAGCGGGATGATCAGCAGCACCAGGGCCATCGGCGCGAGCAGCGCCCAGCGGTACGAGCTGGCGTCCGCGATCGCGCCGACCAGCGGGGAGCCGATCAGGAAACCGACGTAGTTGAACAGGTTGAGCCGGGCCACCGCCGCGTCCGAGTCGTCCGGGAACAGCCGCCCGCCGGCCGCGAAGACCTGCGGAATGATCGCGCAGATGCCGAAGCCCAGCACGGTGAACCCGGCGATCGCCGCCCAGGGCCCGGGCGAGACGGCCGCCAGCAGGAAGCCGAGCGCGGCCAGCGCGGCCCCCGCCCGGACCACCGCGACGGCACCCCAGTGCTGCACGGCCCGGTCGCCCAGGGTGCGGCCGACCAGCATCGCGACCATGTAGCCGAGGTAGGAGAGCTTGGCGACGTCGTTCGGGCTGTCCAGACCGTCGGTGAGGTACTTGACGCTGTAGTTGGAGACCGAGGCGTCGGCGATGTAGGCGACGGCCATGGCCAGGCAGAGCGGCAGCAGCGGCTTCCACGGGATCGAACGGGCGGCGGCCTCGGCGGCCTCCCGGACGGCGTCGCCGAGCTCGTCCCGCCCCGCGGCACGGGTGCCGGCCAGCAGCGCGAGCGGGACCAGCACCAGCGCCGCGCCGCCGAACAGCACCGGCAGCCCCAGGTCGTCGTGCGCCCCGAGGGCCGCGACCGCGGCGCCGACGATGCCGCCGAGGCTGAACGCCGCATGGAAGCCGATCATGATGCTGCGCCCGTACCGGTGCTGGAGTCCGACGCCGAGCATGTTCATCGAGGCGTCGAGCGCACCGACCAGCAGACCGAACGCGCCGAGTGCGAGGGCGAGTTCCCACAGGCTGTCGCCGAAGCCGGTCAGACCGAGGGTCAGGCAGACGGCGGGCTGCACCACCCGCAGGACGGCCCGCGCGCTGGTCCGCTTGACCAGCCACTCCGAGGTGATCGAACCGACCCCGGCCAGGACCGGCACCGCCGCCAGGAAGACCGGCAGCAGGCTGTCGCTCAGCCCGTACCTGTCCTGGATCTCCGGGATGGAGGTCACCAGCAGGGCGAAGGTCACCCCCTGGATCAGGAAGCCGGCCGCGAGCGCCGCGCGGGCCTGCCTCAGCCGCTCGGTGACGACCGCTCCGGTGGTGCCCGCTTCCCGCATCTGCCGACCTCGCTCAGCTCCGGCGCTACCGGCCGGTACGACGGTGTTGGCGTGAGCGTAGGGGCTGTGGAGGCTTTGCGGGAGAGGGGAGGAGGGAACGGTTAGGCCAAGAGATCCAGCACCTCGTCCAGGTCGGTGAGCAGCCCGGTCGCCCCGGCGGCGGTCAGCCGGGCGGGGTCGGTGAGCGCCGCGTAGCCGTACACGTCCATGCCGGCCGCGCGGGCGGCGAGCACGCCGTTCGGGCTGTCCTCGATCACCAGGCAGCGGCCCGGGGCGACGCCGAGGGTGCGGGCGGCGTGCAGGAAGAGGTCCGGGGCGGGCTTGCCGACGCCGACGTCCTGGGCGCTGAAGATCCGCTCCTCCTCGTGCAGGCCGCGCAGGCCGGTGAGGTCGAGCGCGGTCCGGATCCAGGAGTGGTGGGCGGAGGAGGCCAGGCAGTACGGCACGCCGCGCTGCTGAAGGGACTTCAGCAGCCGCTCGGCGCCGCGGACCGGGGCCAGCTCCTCGGCGAACGCGGCGAACACCCGGGCGTGGAACAGGTCGTCGAAGCCCTCGGGCAGGGTCGCGCCGTGCCGCTCGCCGATCACGTCGTGCACCTTGTGCGCGGCGCAGCCCATGTAGTCCCGGTAGGAGTCCTCGATCGTGGTGGGGAAGCCGAGCCCGGTCAGGTACTCGGCCAGCACCCGGTTGGAGATCGGCTCGCTGTCCACGAGGACGCCGTCGTTGTCGAAGATCACCAGGTCGTAGCTCACCCGGCCGAGCCTACTTGCCGCCGCCGGCCAGCTCGCGGGAGCGGTCCCGGGCCGCCTCCAGGGCACCGAGCATGGCCGCCCTGACCCCGTGGTTCTCCAGCTCGCGGATGGCCGCGATGGTGGTGCCGGCCGGCGAGGTGACGGCCTCGCGCAGCTTCACCGGGTGCTCGCCGGAGTCCCGCAGCATGATCGAGGCGCCGATCGCGGACTGCACGATCAGGTCGTGCGCCACCGTCCGGGGCAGGCCGAGCAGGATGCCGGCGTCGATCATCGCCTCGACCAGGAAGTAGAAGTAGGCCGGCCCCGACCCGGAGAGCGCCGTCGCCGCGTCCTGCTGGGACTCCGGCACCCGCAGCGCCTTGCCGACCGAGCGGAAGATCTCCTCGGTGCGGACCAGGTGCGCCTCGGTGGCGTGCGAGCCGCCCGAGATCACGCTCATCCCCTCGTCCACCAGGACCGGCGTGTTGGGCATCACCCGGACCACCGGCGTCCCCGCGGCCAGCCGGTCCTCGAACCAGGTGGTCGGGATGCCGGCGGCCGCCGAGACGACCAGCCGGTCGGTGGCGACGTGCGGGGCCAGGTCGTGCAGCAGGACACCCATGTCCTGCGGCTTCACGGCCAGGATCAGGGTGTCGGCCAGCTTGGCGGCGTCCGCGTTGGAAACGGCGGTGACGCCGTAGCGCGAGGCCAACTCCTCGGCGCGCTCCGGCCGGCGGGCGGTCACCAGGACGTCCGCCGGGTCCTTGCCGGCCCGCAACAGGCCGGAGAGCAGAGCCTCCCCGATCTTTCCGGTGCCGAGGAAGGCGATCTTCTGTCCGGTCGCGCTGCTGGTCATGGCCGCTGCTCCTTCGTACGGTGCTGCGGCCCATCCTCGCACCGGCACGGGCGGGCCCGCGGGAGCCGTCCACGGTACGGGCGGCGTCGGACGCCGGGCAGCGTCAGACGCAGGGCGGCGGCCCGTGCCGGCGGCGGCTCATGTGGACGAAGGCGGGCTCATCGGGCTCCTCCCGGTGCACGGCCAGGTGCTCGTCCCGCCACCGCACGGCCGCCACCTCGTCCGCGGCCATCCCGGAGACCGCACCACACGCCAGGCAGCAGAACCCGTGCAGGACCAGCAGCCCGCTCACACCGCCTCCCCGGGCCGGACGTCCCACTCACACCCGCCGCCCGGCGGCCGCAACCACCACCGGCCGTCCTCCGCCCCCATGAACTCGCCCACCCGGTAGGCCGTCTCGTCCAGCACCAGCTCACCGACGGCCGGCACCCCGGGCGGCCCCGAACGCCGGATCACCTTGGCCAGCCGCCAGGCCACCCCCGGCCCCACCCCGCCCAGTTCGACCACCACCGCACCGGACTGCGCCGCGGAACGCCAGTCGACGGAGAGCGACGGCAGGAGCAGACCGACGGCGTCCAGCGCGGCGGCCAGTTCGGTCCGGGCCCGGGCGGCCACTCTGCGGCGCTCGGCCGTCAACTGCGAGAGCAGGGAAGGCGAATGGGATTCCACAGGGACCTCCGAGGATCGTCACTGGCTGCACCCAGAGCGTCGCTCACCGCCGCTACGCTGGGAAGTGGGGGCGTGTTCCACAGTTGCCTTGGGAACGGAGTACATCCAGATGGGCTTCAGGCCGCGCGATCTACGCCCCGACCGATCCGCCCGCGACTTCTACGGAGCAGAGATCCGCAGGCATCGAGAACTGGCTGATGGGATGTCACTGACGAGCCTGGCGGGGATCCTCAAGTTCTCGAAGGCGCACCTGTCCCGTATCGAGACAGCCGAGGCACCGCCACCGCCGGGCCTGTCCGAGAAGCTGGACATCGCCTTCGGAACGGACGGAACGTTCAGCCGCCTCTACCAACTGGCGCGGAACGAGGTGTTCCCGGACAGATACCGCCGGTTCATGGGCCTCGCAGATCAAGCGATCGTCTACGAGAGCTACACCGTGACCGTCCACGGCCTGCTCCAGACGCCGACTGTCGCCGAGGCGGTCCTGCGCGCCGGGGATCCCTTCGCGACGGAGGACGAGATCTCGCACAGGCTGACAGCTCGACTGGCGCGCCAGGACCGTCTCCACGGCCCCACCCCGCCACGATTCTGGTTCATCCTGGACGAATCCGCCCTGCGCCGACCGGTCGGCGGGGTACGTGCGATACGGGAGCAGATCAACGTGCTGCTGACTGTCGGCAGGCTCCCGCACGTCACGATTCAGGTGTTGCCGTACGCAGCCCAGGAGCACTCCGAAATGGGAGGGTCGCTGACGCTGCTGACCCTCCCGGGCCGGTCGGTCCTGGCCTACGAAGAAGGCAGCAGGTCAGGCTCCCTGATCGAGGGACAGGAAGACGTCAGCAGGCGCCGGGCGCTCTACGATCTCCTCAGGGCGCAGGCCCTGTCGCCCCGAGACTCTGCGGCGATGATGAACGCGACAATGGAGGGCTTCGATCATGCGACCTGACGAGCGACCCGCCGAGTGGCGGAAGAGCAGCTACAGCAACGGGGACGGCGGCGAGTGCGTCGAGGTGGACGACGCCGCGCCCGGTACCGTCCGCGACTCCAAGGACCCCGACGGCCCGCGCCTCGCCTTCACCCCCGCCGCCTGGCAGGCCTTCGTCACCGCCACCGCCCGGGGCGAGTTCGGCGACGCCTGACCTCAGGCTGCCGTCACGGTCGGCCGCAGGGCGCTGACGCCGTGGGAGTCGGCGAGCAGCACCAGGCCGTCCGGGGTGGTGTCGGCGCCGCCGAGCGGCCCGGGTGAGACGAACACGGCGGCCTGGCGGCCGTCCGCCTCCCAGATCCGCACGTAGTCGCCGCCGACACTCAGCCGCAGCGGGCAGGCCGCACGCTGCTCCTGCGACGGGCGGAGGAACTCGGCGGCCTCCGCCTCCAGCAGCGCACCGGTGCGGGCGTCGTACGCGACGAGCCGTGGATCCTCCTCCTGGATCCGGGCGACCAGCGCCGGGGTGCCGTCCGGAGCGACGGCGGCCGCGACCGAACCGACTCCGGGCAGCGGGTGCGCCCAGAGCGTCTGCCACGGCAGGTCGATGCCGAACTCCGGTGCGGGCAGAGCGTCCTGGTGGCAGGCGTGCTCCAGCAGGGCGGCCCGCAGCGCCGGGTCGGCCTCGGTGCGGGTGAACAGGGGCGCGAGGCGCAGCCAGGTCCGGGCGAGTGCCGGCAGGTCGGTGCCGGTGGCGGCCAGGTGTTCGACGGCCGCCCGCAGGGGCACCTGCTCGGCGTGCAGCAGGAAGCCCGGCTCCGCCAGCAGCTCCGGGAGCAGCCCGCCCTCCAGCGCGTGCCCGACCAGCTGGGCGCGCGTGTACGGGGAGGCGGCCGCCCAGCGGTCCGGGGCGGCCGGAAGGCCGGCCGTCAGGGCGGTGGCGATGCGACGCTGCGTCTCGCGGACGGCGCCGCCGAACCGTTCGCGCAACTCGTCGGCGATCGCCGGATGTGCGAGCCGTACGGCCGGTTCCGCACCGCTCCCGCCCGGTTCGACCACGTCGAAGAACGGAGTCAGCAGGTGTTGCGCCCGGGCGAACGTCCAGGACAGGTCCTTCCCCGCGATCGCCGAGGCGAGCGGTTCCCAGAGGGAGAACGGCAGCTCGGCGCCCTCCCCCGCGAGGGCGAGCGGCGCCAGGAGCCTGCGCAGCGTCAGCTCGTCCGCCCCGCAGCGTTCGGCGTGCAGGTCGAGGATCTCGCCGACGGTCGTCGGCGCCGGCTCCAACACGCCCTCCGGTACCGCCAGCAGCGACCGGGCGACGAGCTGCACCACCAGCGGGCTGTCCGCGTGCCGGGCCGTCTCGGCGGCCAGATCCGGATTCTCGACGGTGGCCCGGGCCTGGAGCAGCAACGCGGCCGGGTCGGCCCAGGGCTCCTGGTCGAGGTCCAGGATCAGCACGTCATCGGGGGACAGCCGCTCGGCCAGCCACCGAGCCTGCTCCTGCGGTACGTCGGCCAGCAGCCGTATGCCGGGTGCCTGGGCGAGCGGCAGCAGCACCTCGGCCGACACCCGCGCCCGCTCGTCGAGCGAGCGCAGCACGCCGGCCCGGTCCACGTCGGCAACCACGACCGGAACGGGCTGTTCCTGCGGATGCGCCAGCAGCGTGTAGACGTCCTGCGACCGGGTGGCCCCCAGCCCCAGCTCGTCGGCCACCAGCCACAGCAGCTGGGCCGCCGTCAGGCCGGCGGCACCGAACACCGGTGGGGGCGGCAGCTCGGCGGGCGGCACGGTGGCCGGGTCAAGCACGGTGAGATCGATCCGGGCGCGGTGCTCCGGGTCGCACAGCATCAGGAACCCGGTGAGCACGTGGGATCGGCCGCTGCCCGGACGACCGGTCAGGAGCACTGTTCCGGGTGCGTCCACCGCTCCCGAGCGCCAGGCGGCCAGGGCCCTGAGGACGTCTGTCCGACCGCCCAGGTAGGGGTGCGGCTGATGGGCTGGCTGGGATGTCATCTCTCAAGGCTCCTGTGAGCTGGACGGTCGGCTGCTGGATCGTGGGACCGGGCGCTACTCGTCCCAGCCTTCCCGGGCCTCGATCAGCGACGGGACGAAGAAGCGGTGTTCCCAGAAGCCGCTCTCGGTGGCCGGGGGGTCGACGGCCGCGAGCCAGCGTTCGACGTCGGCCTCCAGGTCGTCCGCGTCGTACGGCCCGAGCAGCACCGGCGCGGTCAGCGCGGCGTGGTGCAGCAGTACGATCCGCAGGAACCGCGCGAGGCTGCCCGCCATCACCGGGCCGGGCCCGCCGTCCGGGTCCGGATCGCCGTACCGGACCTCACCGGTCCGCCCGTCGAGCAGGACCGGTACGCCCCAGAGCTCGCCGAGGCCCTCCAGCAGGCCCGACCCGTCCGGTGCCGGGGAGAGCCCGTCCACCGACAGGTCGGCCGTCGAGAGCCCCTGGAGGTCCTCCGTCACCGGCCATCCGACCTGTTCCAGGAAGGCCCGGGAAGCCGGGTCCCGCAGCTCGGCGGGGAGACGCCCGGGAGCCTGCGGCCGGCACGCCCCGGCGCCGAAGGCCCAGTCCTGCTCCAGTTCCTCCCGGGTGGCCTCGCCGGTGAGCGACAGGGCCGGCGGCGGCCACGCGGCCTTCGGGGTCACGCCGTGCCCGACCCACCCGCGCGGCACCTGCGGCAGCGCCGTCACCGCGCGGTCGTCCACCACGGCGGCGAACAGACCGCAGGTGCCGAGGAGGACCCAGAGCGTGCCGTCCGGGCCTCCGGACGGCGAGCACTGCACGGCGCGTTCCACGGCCTCGACCACCCAGGGCAGTTCGGGCACCGGCCGGCTCTCGCGGCTCGAGGCGTTGGTGCTCCAGGCCCCCTGGACGTGCATGGCCGTCCGTCCGGTCAGGTCGTCGGAGGTCACCGACACCTCGTCCTGGAGCGACGTGCTCTCGGCGCTGAGCAGTTCGCCCGTGCCGAGGTCCCAGACCTGTTCCAGCAGGACGTCGTAGTCGCCCTCGTCCTCCCGGCGGGTGGCGACCGCGAGAGTGTCCTGCCACCTCACCGCGCGCAGGTCCTCACCGAGCAGTTCCCCGGCGGTCCTGGGCGCCAGACCGCTCGGCCACTGCCAGCGCGACCACACCGTCCGCCAGGGCAGCCGGACCCGGGACGCGACCGCCTCCGCCGCGTCCGTGAGCCCACGGGAGACCAACGAGTGGTGCACCCAGCTCAGCCACTCCTCGTGGCTCGCCGGCGCCGCTACGCCCTGCAGCAACAGACAGTGGAGATCACCGGCCGGTCCACCGAGCGGCACCCCGTCCGGGAAGGCCAGGGCGAGCCCGACACCGAGCCCGTACCAGTCCGACTCCACCAGGAAGTCCGGGTCCGTCAGCCAGCGCTCCAACTCGCCCGCGAGCGCGGCGTGCACCGGCCGTGCCGCCCGGCGGTAGGCCGCCACCGTCCCCTCCGGCCGCAGCTCCAGCAGCTCCCGGTGCACCGCGACCTGCTGGCCGGCCGTCAGCGGAAACCGATCCCTGACCTCCCGCCGGGCCCCGCGGCTCACGAAGCCCAGGCCTTCGGCGTCGAGCAGGAGGTCCGGCCGGGCTCCGGCGAACCGCGTCAGCTCCTCCGCCGTCACCGGCGCCGCCGTCAGGGCCTGCGCGAAGGCGCGCCACACCTCCAGCGGTGAACGCTCAAGCTCCAGCGCGCCGGCTGCGGCGAGGAACAGCGACTCGCGGGAGCCCGGGATTTCCGGGCCGCCCCGTACGTCGTCGGAAGGCCCGCCGGCACCTGCGGCCGTGCGGGTCAGCACCGGCCGGCCGACGACACCGGCGGCAGCCCGCTGCGCCCACGCGACGACCCGCCCGTGGTCCGTGGAGCTGGCGAGCGGCCCCGCCAGGTCGACCCTGTCCAGCAGCAGCGGTGCGCGTCCGGGTGCCGCCGTGGCCGCCGCCCGGACGGCCGCTCCGATCACCGCCTCCAGGCTCAGGCCCACGCAGTCGACGACGATCGAGGGCTCGCCCGGGTGCAGTTCGTCGCTGGTCACGTCGTCATCCTAAGTATCGGCCTGGCCGTCGGCGCGGATTCCCATCCGCATCCAGAGCACCTCGATGTTCCGCATGTACCAACGGGCGTCGGCCTTCTGTCCGGCCACGGCGTCCGTGCGCGGCAGCGGCCCGGAGGGCCCCTCCGCCATCTTCCCGGCCCGGAAGCCGATGCCGTAACTCACCTCGACGCCCGCGAGGGAGGGCGAGGTCCGGATGTAGTTGGAGCAGTTGTTCTGGCCCTTCACGCCGCCTCTCCGATTGCCTCCGGACGCAGGCCCGCAGGGCTCGCGCTCGGTGTAAAGGTGAACCGGTACGAGTTCGTCCAGACCCGCTTTCACCCGGGCCTTGTTGACCTCGTCGAAGTACTTGCCGACGTGCGGCTCCGAGTGGTCCTCGTGCTGCTTGGCGCTGGGAGCGGCGGAGCTGTCCACCACGTACTGGATATCGCCGGTCTTCGGGTCCTTGACCTCCAGCACCGCGAAGTTCCGGCCGCTCATGTCGAGGGCCTCGTCCGTGCCGGTGGTCGCCTTCCGTAGATGGGTCGCCCAGGACGTGCCCTGGCTCCGCTCCCCGTATCCGGCCGCCATCTCGTCGAAAATGTTCCGCACCGGCGTGCCCGCCGATCCGTTCATGTCGAACCGCTGGTGGAAGTGGACACCCCAGGATCGGCCCTCAGGCGGGCGGGGAGCGCTCGGAGGGGACCACTCGTAACCGTCCGCGCGTCCGCCGAGGGCGTAGCCGACGGAGTTGCCCCGATGGAATCCGACGTTCATCCGCGCCAGGACCGCGACGACGGCACCCCGCCGACTGGAGTCCATCTCCGCGAACCCGGGCAGGGCGAGCGACAGTTCCTTGTGCGTGAACCCCCTCGGGACATTCCCGCCCGCCAGGCTGTTCCGTTGCGCGGCGTCGTCGAACAGCCGGCGGATGTCGCCGTCGCGCTCCCACTTCTCCAAGGCGTCGAAGGCCTTGTTGGGGTTCGTCTGCAGGACGGGCTGGTCGGTCCGCAGCTCGCGCTGCGAGTCGTCCGGCAGTCTTCCGTGGTGCTGGTGCTTCTCGTCCTGGGCGTTGTCGAACTTGGTCGTGCCTTCGACCTCGTCCCGATGGGTGATCTCCGGCATCCCCGGACCGTCCGGGTCCAACGGCGCGCCCGCCGCCTCCTCGGGGGCGCGTCGGTCGTGGGCGGGGGTGCGGGTGGGGCCGGCGGACGGGGTGGGGGTGGCGGGGTTGCGGTCGGGGGTGAGGGGGATGGCGAAGACGCCGTGGTCGCCGTTGTGGAGGGGCTGGTTGCTGCGGCGGCCGGTCTGGGCGTCGATGTAGGTGATCTTGCCGTTGTGGTTGACGGCGTTCCAGGCGTGGGCGCGGCCGTCCGCGTCCCGGGTGATGATGACGGCCTGGGAGCCGTGGCCGTTCCGGCGGAGGGTGTCCTCCAGGCGGTGGTAGGCCTGCGGGCCGTCACCGAGGTCGGAGAACCTGGCGCCGAGGGCGTTCTCGATCCGGTCCCGGCCACCGCGCTCGCCCCGGTCCGAGGGGCGGCCGTCGGCGTCGTGGTCGGGGGTGCGGGAGGCGGCGGCGGTGGGGTCGCCGTTGTAGGTGTCGACGGTGGCGAGGGCCACGTCGACACAGTTGTTGTTGCGGCCCGGGGCGCCCGGGTCGTCGCCGTTGATGGCGCGCGGCCAGTCGCCGTCCTCCGGGTCGGGGTGCCGCTGCGGCTTGCCGTCGGCGTCCCGCGGCACGGCGTTCTCGACCCTCGCCCGGTCGCGCGCGGAGGGCTCGTCCAGGCCGCCGGGCGGCCCGGTCGGGCGGTCGGCGGTGGCGGGGCGGCGCTGGGTGCCGTCGGGGTCGGGGCTGTGGTCGGCGTTGGGGGTGCCGTCGGTGCCGGGGGTGCCGTCGGCGGACGGACGGTGGGTGCTGTCCGGCGGGTTGGGGTGCGTGTGGTCCTGTGCCGGGGCCGGCTTCGGGGGCTGGTGGTCCGGGGTGGGACGGGCGGTGGCGTCCGGTGTCGCGGACGCCGGCCGGGCGGTGCGCGGGTCGGTGCGCGGGGCATCGGTGCGCGGGGCGTCCGTGGTGCGGTTGGACGGCACCCGGCCGAGCGCGACCGGGGCGTCCGGACGGCCTGCGGGCGTGTCGTTGCGGACCGTCCCGTTCTGGGCGGGCACCGAGGCGCGGGCCGGGGACGAGGGGTCGACGGCGACCGGGCCCGGGCGGTGCGTGCCCGGGGTACTGCCGCCCGCACCGGGGTTTCCGGCCGCCATGCCGCCCGGCGCGGCGGGGCCGGTGGCAGCCGGGGTGGCGGCCTGCTGCTGGGCGGGTTGGGCCTGCTCCGGAGCGGGCCGCTGGTCGGGCACGTGCTGGGTGGGCGACGGCGCGAGCCCGGCGGTGTCGAGGGTGCTCGGCCGCGGGTCGGCCTCCGAGGGCCGGGCGGGCGCCGGTTCCGCGCCGACGCGAGGATCGGCCCGCGGCCCGGCCTCGGACTCGGACGGGCGGTGGCCGGTGGCGGGTGCGGACGGCTCCGGGGTCGGTCCGGCGGCGGGCGTCCGGCGGTCGGCTGCGACGGGGGTCGGCTGCGAGTCCGTCCGGTCGGCGCCGGGCGTGGTCCGGTCCCGCGGGGAGTCCGTGCCGGGCGACGGCGAGGCGTCCGGCGCGGTGGGCTCCGAACCGCGCACCGGGCCGTAGGAGGGAGCCTGGGTGCTGCCGTCCGGGGTTCTGCCGTCAGCAGTTCGTCCGTCCGGGGTCCGTCCGTCCGGGGTCGGCGACTGCGCGGTGGAGTCCGGACGGGTCCCACCGTCCCCGGCGCGGACCGGTCCGTACGTGTCGGGGCTCGGCGTCGACCGGCTGTCACCGGTGGGCTGGGCCGGGGCGGTGCCCGAGTCGTGGGCCGGCGTCGGCCGGCTGTCGGGGGCCGCCGTCGTGTGGTCGGGAGTTCGCGTCGCCGGCTGTTCGCCCCCGCGCTGGGGCGACTCCCCGTCCCGAGCCGGCGCGGGTCCCGCGTCGGGGGACGTTGACGGCCCGTCCGACCGGGCGGGAGCCGGGGTCGTCGGGGTCACGGCCGCAGCGCCATCGGGAGTGAGCCGGGTACCGAACGGGTCCAGCGGAGTGCTCTGGCGGCTGCCGTCGCCGGACGGCGCGGGCGTGGCCGCGGAGGGCCGGGCCGACCCGGACGGGCTGTCTCCCGAGGCCGACTCGGTGCCGGAGAGCGCCCCTGCGGATTCGGTGCCGGAGTGCGCCGGGTCGGTGCTGGTGGGCGAGGGTCCACGGGTGCCGCCACCGGTGGGATCCGGCGCCGAACGTGTGCTGCCGCCCCCTGGCGTGGTGCTGCCGCCCGCCGAGCCCGACGAACTCCCCGAGGAACCGGAGTCACCCGAACCGGAACCCGAGTCGGAGTCCGAACCCGAGTCCGAGTCCGAGTCCGAGTCCGCGCTTGAACCTTCTCCCCCGTTGCGGTGGTTCTCGATGGCGTTGTCCGCGTGGCGACGTGCCGCCCCGCCGGCCCGCGAGCCGGCGCCGTCGCGCAGGGCCTCGGTGAAGGTCTGGCCGGAGTTCTTGGCGGCGTCCTTGAAGTCCTCGGCGCCGCGCTTGGCGGTGCGGCCGAGGTCGTAGCCGTCCTGGGCGCCGAACCCCTGGTTGACGGTCTGCGAGATCAGGTCGCTGATCATGCCCTGGACGGCGGAGACGACCGGCTCCTTCAGCGTCTCCACGACGGCCTCGACCAGGGCCTCGCGCAGTTCCTTCAGCAGGCGCCGCACGATCAGCCGGGTCGCCTGCGTCGCGCCCAGTGCGCCCAGCTCGGAGAGGCCGAAGGTGAACGGCGCGGCGGCCTGCGCGGCGATCAGTTCTGCGGCCATGATCGCGAGTTGGGCGATCACTGCGATCTTGCCGGTGACCACGATGACGGCCGCCGCGTCGAACGCGGCGGCGATCAGGCGGGCGGCTGCGGCGGCGTCCGCCAGATAGCCGCTGCTGCCGCCGGCCGAGAACTTCTCGAAGGCCTTGCCGAACGCGTCGACCGAGTCGCCGCTGTTCGCCGACCGCACGGTGTTCGCCGCGCTCAGGGCCCGGTAGTTCAGCTCGTCGACCTGGTCCGCGAAGTCCCGCCAGACCTGCCCGCACTCGCGGAGCTTGTCCTCGTCCGCCTTGGGCCAGTCGAACCCGAGCATCTCCAGGCACCATTCGAGGGCCCCCGGCAACATGAGCGACACAGCGTCAATCCCCCTCGCGGCGAGCCGCACTCGTTCCGGCGCTCGGCGGCGCGGTGGGCTGTTCAGCCCGCCCCGACCACCGTCCGCCCTCCCCCGAACCCGAACCCGTGCCCGACCACCTGTGCCCGACCACTTGCGCCCCGGCCACCAGCCACATAAGTCGGCTGATAGTACCGATCAGACCCGACAGGATGTCGGCGCCGACCCATCACTTCGACCTGCCACCACCCGGCGACGGCGAACGCGCGAGAGCCCTCCCCCTCGCCCACAAGATTCCTACATATGATCGAACGGGCCCGGCCGGCCCACGGCCCCGGGCACGGTAGCCTCGCCCGAGTTCGACACCACCGAGGAGCCTTCGTGATCACCCAGGAGCAGGCGCTCGCCACCGCCGACGGCTGGCTGAACGGCAGCGCGTCCGCCGGGCAGCACCGCGAGGTGCGCCACCGCGAGTTCGCCCTGGGCTGGGTGGTCTGGGCCGCCCCCGCGCCACTGGAGCGCGATCCGGTCACCGGCGAGCGGCGCCCGCCCGCCGATCTCGGCGACGCGTGCGGGGTGGTCGACCGCGGCACCGGCGAGCTGACCGTGTGGCCCTCCGTCCCGGTGGACGAGGTGATCCGGCAGTACACCGGGAAGCACGCCCCCGCGTCCCCGCTCGCGACCGGTCCCGGCAACACCGCCGTCGCCACCTATCGCGACCCGGCCGGCTCCGACGAGGTGCTGGTCTACCGCAACGCCGGACCCGGCCTGCCCCCGGTCGAGCACCAGCTGGCCGAGGAGCTGGACCGGCTCGGCGTGCCCGCGGGCGACGTCGTGGCCGTGCACACCGACCTGCGCCCGGCCACCCTCCCCGGCGGCTACCCGGCCGTCCTCCTGGAGCGCTACCCCAACGCCGAACTGTCCTGCTCCCACACCTACGGGATCTTCGCCGACGAGCGCGCCGAAGGCGCCGCCGCCCTCGCCGAGCACGCGGAACGCGTCGCCCGGCTGGCCGGCCAGGCGCCACCGCCCCGCCCGCGCCGGGCGCCCGCCCCTCAGCCCGGCGACGTCACCCCGGCCGAGCCGGTCCGGGACGTCGCCCTCGGCCGCCGGCTGTCGCAGACCTTCGGCGAGCTGATCCGCCACGACGCCGACGACCTGGCCGCCTGCGCGCTCCCCGAGGCCGCGCGCTCGACGCTCACCTGGGCCGGACTCCCCGCGGACCTTCCGCTGTTCTTCTCCGCCGACCGCCCCGACTCCCCGCCCGCCGGCGGAATCCTCACCGACCTGCGCACCCACCTGCGCGCCGCCGGGACCGGGATCGAGGAGCCGGTCCTCGACGTCCTCGCGGGCTGGACCAGGATCGGCACGGACGGCTTCTGCGTGATCGCCGTCCGGTGCACCGGCGACGAGCGCGGCCTCGGCTCGGTGTGGGCCGTCCATCCGCGCACCGGCAGCGGACGGTACGTCAACGGCTCGGTCTCGGCGTTCCTGCGCAGCCTGGAGCTGCTCTCCACCAGCCGCGCGGCCATGCCCGGCATGGACCCGCTCGCCGCCGGCGCAGCCGTCGCCGCCCTGCAGAACGGGCTCGCCGAGATCGACCCCGACGCCTTCCACAAGGAATCCACCTGGTGGAACGTCATCGTCGACCAGATGTGGCACGGCCTGTTCTGACGGCTCCGGCCCACCGCCCCGCCCGCCGGACGTCCACCCCGGACGGGTCCGCCGGGGCCCATTTCCAAGTGATGCTTTCGAACATCTCACCGCTCCTTATGGCCCGATTTCACTCCTTCGAGTGAGTTTGGCGGAGCCCGCCCGCAACGCTGCGTACCGGAACCAATCGGGGACGATCGAACACGCCCACGGCGGCGCAATCCTCCCGCAACAATCTCCGTGAAGCCCCGGCCCGAGAACACATCTCGCCGTCGCGGCAGGCTATTTGACGTGTCATCAGATCTCTTGACCCATTCACGGACAAGGACGCGCCATGACCACCGAGACCGTTCCGCAGAACCAGCGGAGCCTCAGCACCTCCGCCGCCAGGAACCTGGCCACCACCACCAAGACCGCGCCGCAGATGCTCGGCATCACCCCGCGCTACCTGCTGCGGGTGCTGCCCTGGGTGGATCTGGAGGCCGGCGTCTACCGGGTCAACCGGCGGCGGGGGTTCATCCTCGGCGACGGGCTGATCGGCACCTTCACCGACGGCGGCGGCGAGGCCCGGGTGATCGCCGAGGACCTGCGCGAGATCGCCTTCCTCCGCGAGCTGGACGGCTCGATGCTGAGCACCCTCGCCAACGGCTTCGTGCAGCAGGAGGTCGAGCCCGGCGAGCTCATCGCCGGCGCCGACACCCCGCCGGGACGGCTGCACATCATCACCTTCGGCCGCGCCGAGAAGCGCGCCACCGGCCAGTACGGCGAGGACGCCCTGCTCTCCGTCCTCGGCGACGGCGACTACTTCGACGACGGCGCCTGGGTGCGCGGCGAGCCGACGCCGTACCAGGTCCGGGCCGTCACCCCGTGCACCGTGCTCTCCCTCGACCACCGGATGCTCGCCGAACTGGCCGACCGGGAACCCGCGTTGCGCGCCCGACTGGACGCGTACGCCGCCAACGGGCAGGGCGCGGGCGACCGCGAGCACCCGATCGACCTGACCTCGGGGCACAACGGCGAGCCCGAGCTGCCGCAGACCTTCGTGGACTACGAGGAGGCCCCGCGCGAGTACGAGCTGAGCATCGCCCAGACCGTGCTGAAGGTGCACACCCGGGTCTCGGACATCTACAACTCCTCGATCGACCAGGTCCAGGCACAGCTGCGGCTGACCACCGAGGCGCTGCGCGAGCGCCAGGAGTGGGAGATGCTCAACCACCCCGAGTACGGCCTGCTCAACAACGTGGTGCCGAGCCAGCGGGTGCACACCCGCAAGGGCTCGCCGACCCCGGACGACATGGACGAGCTGCTCGCCCGGGTCTGGAAGCAGCCCGCGTTCTTCCTGGCGCACCCCCGGGCGATCGCCGCGTTCGGGCGCGAGTGCACCCGGCGCGGGGTGCCGCCGCAGATCGTCGAGCTGTTCGGCAGCCCGTTCCTGACCTGGCGCGGGGTACCGCTGCTGCCCTCCGACAAGCTGGACCTCAAGGGCTCCAGCAACTCGGCGCCCGGCACCACCAACATCCTGCTGATGCGGGTCGGCGAGGCCGAGCAGGGCGTGGTGGGTCTGCGGCCGTCGAGCGTCCCGGACGAGGTGGAGCCGGGCCTGTCGGTGCGGGCCATGGGCGTCGACCGCCGGGCCATCACCTCGTACCTGGTGACCAGCTACTTCTCGACGGCCGCGCTGGTGGACGACGCCGTCGCGGTGCTCCAGAACGTCGAGGTGTCGAACTACTATGACTACTCCTGACGGCCTCGACGCCGCCGCCGTGACCGCCCAACCGCCGTGGGGATTGCCGCAGTCGGGCGCGTTCCCGGCCTTCCCGGCGTCCCCGACGCCGCCGCAGCCTCCCCCGCTGCCGACGGCGCTGGCCCACCTGGCCGGCGGCTCCCGGTACTGGCTGCCGCAACAGCCCCAACAACCGCCGCAGCCACCGCAGCCGCAGGAGGCGGCGTCCGGCTCGGCGCCGACCGTCGTCCCGCCCACGGCGCCGCCGACCTCGCCGCCGAGCGGCTTCGACGTGGAGGCCGTCCGGCGGGACTTCCCCCAGCTGCACCGGGAGGTCAACGGCCGCCCGCTGGTCTGGCTCGACAACGGCGCCACCACGCTCAAGCCCCGCCAGGTGGTCGAGGCCGTCGGCGAGCACTACGCGATGGGCACCTCCAACGTCCACCGCGGCGCGCACACCCTCGCCAAGCAGGCCACCCAGGTCTACGAGGAGGGGCGGCAGGCCGCGGCGGACCTGCTCGGCACCCCGGACCAGGGCGAGATCGTCTTCGTCCGGGGCACCACCGAGGCCGTCAACCTGGTGGCGCAGAGCTGGGGCCGGGCCAACCTGGGCGTCGGTGACGAGATCCTGGTCTCCGCCGCCGAGCACCACTCCAACCTGGTGCCCTGGCAGCTGATCGCCGCCGAGCGCCGGGCCAGGATCCGCCCGATCCCGCTGCTCCCCGACGGGCAGCTGGACCAGGACGCCTACCGGGACCTGCTCGGCTCCCGCACCAGGATGGTCGCGCTCACCCACGCCTCCAACGTGCTGGGCACCGTCCCGCCGGTGGCCGAGATGACCGCGCTCGCCCACCGGTACGGCGCGAAGGTCCTGGTGGACGGCGCCCAGGCGGTCAGCCACTTCCCGGTCGACGTCACCGAGCTGGACGCCGACTTCTACGCCTTCTCGGGGCACAAGATCTTCGCCCCGACCGGCATCGGCGTGCTCTTCGGCAAGCGCGAGCTGCTGGAGGCCATGCCCCCGTGGCAGGGCGGCGGCAACATGATCGACTCGGTCGGGTTCGAGGGGAGCACGTACGCCCCCGTCCCGCACCGGCTCGAAGCCGGCACCGGCCACATCGCCGGCGTGGCCGGGCTGCGGGCCGCCCTGCAGTACCTCGCGGCACTGGACCGCGAGGCCGCCACCGCGTACGAGGAACAGCTCACCGCGTACGCGACGGCGGCGCTGGCCACCGTCCCCGGCCTGCGGCTGATCGGCAGCGCCCCGGGGAAGATCGGCGTGCTGACCTTCCTGCTCGCCGGGGCGGACCCGATGGCCCTCGCCGGGGCCCTCGACCAGCAGGGCATCGCGGTGCGCGCCGGCCACCACTGCGCCCAGCCGGCGCTGGCCGCCTTCGGCCTGCAGGCGGCGGTGCGGGCCTCCCTGGCCCTCTACAACACCGTCGAGGACGTGGACACCCTGGTGGCGGCCCTCCAGGAGGTCCAGGCCCGCCCGGCCCCGCCCGCCGGCTAGCGGCCCGCCGACCGCCGACCGCTGACCGCCACCCGCTGACCGCCCGCCGTCCGACGCCCCCGTGCCGGACGGCGGGCGGTCGGCACGGGCCCGGCGGCGATTGTCGCTTGCCGACCCCCCGTGGCCCGCCGCCATACTCCGGCATGAGCAGAATCGCGCAGGTCATCGTGTTGGCGGCGTTCGCGGACGAGGTGATGGAGCCCCTCACCCGGCCCGACGACTCCCGCAGCTGGCGGGGCGAGTTCACCTCGCTCGGCCTGTTCTCCGGGGGCTGGGTCATCGAGTTCCACCGGGAGCGGACGCGCTCCGGCCTGCTGGCGCACCTGGGGTCGCTGGCCTGGCCGCGTCCGGAGAGCGTGCAGGTACTGATCCACGACGAGGAGGACGACTGCTTCGGCCTGTGGATGATGCGCGACGGCGCGCTGACCGAGGTCCCGCTGCCCCGCCACCAGCGGTTCCACCTTCCGGCACCGGAAACCGACGAGTACCCGCCGAGGCCGGGGTTCCTGTGGCTGGTCGACCCGGAATCCGCCGTCCAGCGGGAGCTCTCGACCGAACGTCAGGACCCCCGCCCGCCTTGGTAGACGGGCGGTCCCGGGCCGCAGGGACGCCCGGGCCGCAGGGGTCGGGGCCGTCCGGTCCCGGGCGGCGGGGCCGTGGCAGACTGGCGGGCCTTGCTCCCCGCCGTTCGGGGCGGGGGCACGTGGGGAGGACGAGACGTGGCGCTCTTCGGCAACGCGCACAAGGTGGACCCGGCGGCGGCTCAGAAGGAGTTCGCCAGGCTGTTCGGGAACGGCGAGCAGGTGCACGCGGCGTACCAGCTGATCCGCGACACGTTCATGTTCACCGACCGCCGGCTGATCCTGATCGACAAGCAGGGCATCACCGGCAAGAAGACCGAGTACCACTCGATCCCGTACAAGAGCATCACGCACTTCGCGGTCGAGACGGCCGGCAACTTCGACCTCGACGCGGAGCTGAAGATCTGGGTGTCCGGTAACCCGCTGCCGATCCAGAAGACCTTCACCAAGGGCGTCGACATCTACGAGGTGCAGGCCGTCCTGACCCAGTACGTGGCGGTACGGTAGCCCGCCGGGGTCGGTCAGCCGCGCTGCAGCGTGGTGTTGAGCGCGCCCCAGGCGAGGCCGTCGGCGAGGGCCGTGGTGGTGCCGTCGGTGAGGAGTTCGCGGGCGGCGCGGGCGACCAGGGCGTAGGCGGCCTCGGCGATCGCGGATCCGGCGCTGACCCGGGCGACGCCGAGGGCGGCCAGGGTGGCGACCGGGAGGGCGCCGGGGCCGGTCAGCAGGTTGAGCGGGACGGGCACGGCGGCGACCAGGGCGGCCACGGTCCGCTCGTCGAAGGCGCCGAGCACGAAGGCGCCGTCCGCGCCCGCCTCGGCGTAGGTGCGGGCCCGGGCCACGGTCTCGGCCAGCCGGGCGGCCGGGTCGAGGCCGGGCAGGCGGTGGGTGTCGATCCGGGCGTTGACGAACAGCGGCACCCCGGCTGCGTCCGCCGCCGCCCGTACCGCCGCGATCCGTTCGGCCTGGGCGGCGGCCGTGCGCAGGGGCTCGGGCCCGGTCCGGAGCGAGTCCTCCAGGTTGATCCCGGCGGCCCCGGCGGCGAGCACCCCGCGGACGGTGTCGGCCAGCTGCTCGGTGGTGTCGGCGTACCCGCCCTCGACGTCGGCGGTGACCGACACCCGCACGGCGGCCGCGATCCTGGCGACGGCTCCCAACGCCCGTTCACGGCCGAGGAGTTCACCGTCCGCGCAACCCAGGGACCAGGAGACGCCGGCGCTGGTGGTGGCGACCGCCGCCGCGCCGGCGTCCTCCACGAGGCGGGCGCCGGCGACGTCCCACGCGTTCGGCAGCACCAACGGGTCGCCGGGGACGTGCAGGGCCCGCAGCCGCAGGGCACGCTCGCGCAGCCGGGCCGCCGCGGCCGTCATCTCGGGCACGTCGCCTCCACGGCTCCGCCGTCCAGCAGGGGACTTGATGGTACGTCGCCGCGGTCCGGCGCCCGCCCGCACAGCCCACTACCGTGGGCGGATGACCGCGACCTGGGAGCCGACCGCCGCCGGGGTGCTGCTGCTGCCCTCCGGGCGGCTGGTGCGGGGGCGGGCGCTGCGCCGGCCGCTGCCGCCGGGCCCGGTGCCGGAGTTCACCGTGCACCTGCTGGGCCGGCCGCCGGCCGCCGTGCCCTGGGAGGCACGGTGGCTGCGCTGGCCGGACTTCCGGCTGCCCGCCGACCGGGCGGCCGCCCGGGCCGTGCTCGGCGAGGCCTGGGCGCGGGCCGGGACGGAGCGGGTCGAGGTGGCCTGCGGCGGCGGCCGGGGCCGGACGGGCACGGCACTGGCGTGCCTGGCCGTGCTGGACGGGGTGCCCGCCGCCGAGGCGGTGGCGTACGTCCGGCGGCACTACGACGCCCGGGCGGTCGAGACGCCGTGGCAGCGGCGGTACGTCCGGCGCTTCGGGGACGAGGACGGCCGGCCCGTCCCGTAGGGGGAAACTCAGGGGCCGCCCCTATGGCGTCCGGGCGGTCCCAGGAGCACCGTGGGGTCATGGGACACGAGGAATTGTCGCGGCGGGAGAGCCGCCAGGTCGCTGTAGCCTCGGCGACGCTCGGACCATGGCGGACGGCCTCGGCCGTCGGCGTGGTGGTCGCCGGTGGGGCGCTCGCGGTGGACGTGATCACCGGGAGCTGGTCGATGGACATCCTGGCCGGTCCGGTCGGGTTGGGCCTGTTCTTCTTCTTCCTGGTCGGCACCGTGGGCGGCAAGCTGCGGCGCGACACCGGCGACCGGCGGCTGCGCCGCTGGGCGGACGAGCACCCGTGGCGGTCCGCGCTGCCGGCGGCGGGTGCGCTGCTGGTGCTGAACACGCTGGCGCTGACGCTGCTGGGCAGTGCGGGCCTGTTCGGCGCGCTGTTCACCTCGCTGCTGCCGGCCGGGCTGCTGCTGGTGGTGGCGGGCGTGGTCGGGTCGGTGAAGCAGGCCCGCAAGCGCGGCTGACGCCCCGGCACCCGGCCCCGGCACCCGCGCACCCCGGGGGCCGCCGGGCCGCCGGGGCCGCCGGGGCCGCCGGGCTGCGCGAAACGGTGGAAACCGGCACCGAACGATCACCGTTCCCCCGGATCGCCCCACCCCCACGCACAAGTGTCCGAGGGCGTCGGCATACTGACCGCGTGCCGATAGCCGAAGACCCCGCTCCCCGTCCCCCCGACGACTCCCCCGACGACCCGTTCGACGGTCTGGTGCTCGACGACGACTTCGTCAGGGGAGCCACCGTGAAGGAGGCTTCGGGCCGCGCGCGGATGCTCGGCGCGAAGTGGAAGCAGGAACCGCCCGAGGCCGTCCCGTGGCGGGCCGAGGCGGACCGGGTGCCGCAGATCCGGCGCCGCAGGTTCGGCCGCCGGGCCGTCGCGGTGGACTCCCGGGGCCGACCGAACGGGCGCTCCCGCGGCTGGCAGGCACCGCTGTTCGTCGCCCTGGCCGCCGCCGTGACGCTGGCGGCGCTCAACGTCGACCGGCTGCGCGAGTGGTACCAGGACCACCGGGACGGCGCGGCGGCCGCCGCCCCGCTGCCCACCGTGCCCCCGGAGACCGCCGCGCCCACCACCGCGCCCCCGGCCGTCGACCCCGACACGCCGACCGTCGAACATCCCTGGGCGGGCTCCCCGGCCGCCCAGTGGCCGGTCGGCGCGGCGGCGTTCGTGCTGCCCGAGCCGGCCGCGGTGGGGGCCTTCAGCGCCAAGCAGGTGGGCACCCAACTGGAGCAGGTGCGCAGCTACCTGACCCTCAGCGACCTGGATCCGAAGGTACTGGCCGGTGGCCGGCCGGACGAGGCCCTCGCCATGCTGAACTCGGAGGGCCGGAGCAGGGCGGAGGAGCAGCTGGCCCACCCGACCCAGGACGAGAGCCCGGCCTGGCAGTTCCACCGCTTCGACCCGCAGAGCGCGGTACTGGCCACCGAGGAGGTGCGGGTCCAGGGCCGGATCTCCGTCGAGGGCGACGGGGAGAACGGCGTCCTGGTCCACACCGACTTCACGTTCGTGTACGCGCTGCGCCCCGGCCCGCACCCGGAGAAGGGCGTCGGCCAGCAGGTGGGCGGCACCGCCCGGCCGGTCTCCTGGCAGGCCTCGCCGGCCGACGCCCCGCCCGCCGCCGGTCCGGTAGCCCGGACGATCATCCGGAGCGCGGTCGACTTCCGGTTCCCCGACCCCAAGCGGTTCCGGGTCGAGTCGGGCAAGCTCTACCTCACCCGTTCCAGCGGCCAGGGCGGCAACAACGGCTGCGACCAGTCGGACGGCTACTTCCACCCGACGTTCCCGGTGCTGCGCAACGACGCCGGGTCGTCCCCGTCGCCGGGCGCCCCGACGGTGGACCCGTACGACCGGAGCAGGCCGCTGGACGACGGCGACGGCCGGTGCGGGCACTCCTCACGGACCTGATCCCGGTCGGGCGCCCGTCCCGGGCGGGGTCAGCGCCGCTTGCGGCCGGGCTTCGGGCCGGGGCGCCCGGCCCGGGCCTCGCGGCCGCGGGCGTACCGGGCGACGGCCCGCTCGTGGGCGGCTCGCCGGACGCCCTCGCCCGGCGCCTCGACCAGGCTGCGGAAGAAGTACGCGACCAGCGCGCCGACGCCACCGATGAACCAGACCGCGCCGAGGGACTTGTCCTCGGCCATCCAGCCGGTCAGCGAGTCGCGGCCCTCGGTCAGTACCTTCCAGGTGCGGATCGCGGCCAAGCAGGAGCAGATCGCGATCGCGCCGAGGAGCAGGACGTTCACGAAGCCGCCGGCCTCGGACATGGTCACCCCGGCGACCGCGAAGCGCAGCAGCAGGGCGCCGGCCGCGGCGGCGGCCAGCGCGCCGATCGCCACCAGGACCCGGCGGGCCCAGTAGCCGGGGCCGCGCTCGACCCAGCTGGTGCCGAACCAGCGGATCGGTTCGGGCCGGGGGCCGTCGGTGCCTGGGGTGCGCTGCTCGTCGTCCACGGATCCGATTATGGCCCGACCGCCGGCCCGGACCACGAACGGAGCCGCCCCCGGTGCGGGGGCGGCTCCGTCGCGTCGCACGGCGTGCGGGTCAGCCGAGCCGGCTGATGTCCCGGACGGCGCCCTTGTCGGCCGAGGTCGCCATCGCGGCGTACGCCTTCAGGGCGGCGCTGACCGGGCGGACCCGGCTCTTCGGGCGGTAGCCGCCGTCGGCCTCCAGCCTGAGCCGGCGCTCGTGCAGCTCCTCGAAGGAGACCTTGAGCTCGACCGAGCGGCCGGGGATGTCGATGGCGATGACGTCACCGTCCTCGACCAGCGCGATGGTGCCGCCGGAGGCCGCCTCGGGGGAGGCGTGGCCGATGGACAGGCCCGAGGTGCCGCCGGAGAACCGGCCGTCGGTGATCAGCGCGCAGGCCTTGCCCAGGCCCCGGCCCTTGAGGAAGGAGGTCGGGTAGAGCATCTCCTGCATGCCGGGGCCGCCCTTGGGGCCCTCGTAGCGGATGACGACCACGTCGCCCTCCTTGACCCGCTTGCTGAGGATCGCGTCGACCGCGTCCTCCTGCGACTCCAGCACCACGGCCGGCCCGCTGAAGGTCCAGATCGACTCGTCGACACCGGCGGTCTTCACGATGCAGCCGTCCTCGGCGAGGTTGCCGTACAGCACGGCCAGGCCGCCCTCGACCGAGTAGGCGTGCTCGACGCTGCGGATGCAGCCGCCGGCGGCGTCGGTGTCGAGGGTGTCCCAGCGCTCGGACTGCGAGAAGGCGGTGGCCGAGCGGACGCAGCCGGGGGCGGCGTGGAACAGCTCGACGGCGGTCGGGGACGGCGAGCCGCCGCGGATGTCCCAGGTCTTCAGCCAGTCGGCGAGCGAGGCGGAGTGGACGGTGTGGACGTCCTCGTTGAGCAGGCCGCCGCGGTACAGCTCGCCGAGGATGGCGGGGATGCCGCCGGCCCGGTGGACGTCCTCCATGTAGTACTTGCCGTTCGGCGCGACCTTGGACAGGCACGGCACCCGGCGCGAGATCGCGTCGATGTCCCGCATGTCGAAGTCCAGCTCGGCCTCCTGGGCGGCGGCGAGCAGGTGCAGGATCGTGTTGGTGGAGCCGCCCATCGCGATGTCCAGCGCCATCGCGTTCTCGAACGCGGGGCGGGTGGCGATGTTGCGCGGCAGGACGGAGTAGTCGTCCTCGTGGTAGTGCCGCTTGGTGATGTCGACGACGGTCCGGCCGGCGTCCTCGTACAGCGCCTTGCGGGCGGTGTGGGTGGCCAGCACCGAGCCGTTGCCGGGCAGGGCCAGGCCGATCGCCTCGGCGAGGCAGTTCATCGAGTTGGCGGTGAACATGCCGGAGCAGGACCCGCAGGTCGGGCAGGCGTTCTCCTCGATGATCGCGATGTCCTCGTCCGACACGTTCTCGTTCACGGCGTCGGAGATCGCGTTGACCAGGTCGAGCTTGCGCACCGTGCCGTCGACCAGGACGGCCTGGCCGGCCTCCATCGGGCCGCCGGAGACGAAGACCGTCGGGATGTTGAGGCGCAGCGCGGCCATCAGCATGCCGGGGGTGATCTTGTCGCAGTTGGAGATGCAGATCAGCGCGTCGGCGCAGTGCGCGCTGACCATGTACTCGACCGAGTCGGCGATCAGGTCGCGCGAGGGCAGCGAGTAGAGCATGCCGTGGTGGCCCATGGCGATGCCGTCGTCGACCGCGATGGTGTTGAACTCGCGGGGGATGCCGCCGGCCTCCTTGATCGCCTCGGAGACGATCCGGCCGACCGGCTGGAGGTGGGTGTGGCCCGGGACGAACTCGGTGAAGGAGTTGGCCACCGCGATGATCGGCTTCCCGAAGTCCTCGCGGGCTACGCCGGCCGCCCGGAGGAGCGCCCGGGCGCCTGCCATGTTGCGACCGTGGGTGACCGTACGGGACTTCAGCTCGGGCACTGTGCTCCACTCCTTCGGAGGCTGCTGGCGGCCGCTGCGCTGGTGGGAGGGTGCAGGACCGCTGTGGCTATCGAGCCTACGCCCCGGGTCCAGCCGCCGGACGGACCGTCCGCGATCCGGTCAGTCGGCGCTCACGCCCACCGAGAGGTCGAGCCGCCAGGGTTGCAGGACCGATCCGTCCGGGAACTCGGCGAGCAGCGCGGTGCGCTCGGCGGCCAGCACCCCGGCGCGGACGTCGGCCGGCAGCACCGCGAGGTGGGAGCGGGAGCCGAGCTCGGCGATCAGGCCGTCGACGGTGGTCCGGCGCTCCCAGGCCAGTTCGACGTCGGTGACCCGCAGGCCGTACCCGGCCAGCGAGTCGGCGGTGGAGTCCGACCGGACGTTCGGGTGGTACGGGGTGAGCGCGGCCACCAGCCGGTCGCGCGAGGCCGCCAGCCACGGGACGGTGCTGTCCGGGCGGTTCCACCAGACGGCCAGCGCGCCGCCGGGGCGCAGGACCCGGACCGCCTCCGGGACCGAACGGGCGGGGTCGGTCCAGTGGAACGCCTGGGCGTAGGTGACCAGGTCCACGGTGGAGTCGTGGAACGGCAGCTCCTCGCCGCCCGCCTTGACGACCGTCGTCCCCGGGCAGGACAGCAGCAGTTGCCGCGCCATCCCCTCGCTCGGTTCGACGGCCGTCACCCGGGCCCCACGGGCCCGCAGCAGCCGGGTCGCGATCCCGGTGCCGGCGCCCACGTCCAGCACCTCGGCGTCCCGCAGCGGGCGCCCGGCCAGCCGCTCCACGCTGTCCAACAGCTCCGGCGGGTACGAGGGCCGGGCGGCCTCGTACTGGGCCGCCACCGGGCCGAACGACATGGCGTAGTCGTGGTGTTGAAGATCGGTCATGGATGTCCCCCTCCGTGTGCGACCAGGCTACGCCGGTGGGCGCCGGGCCGACGGGGAACGGCGGCGGGAGCGGTGTGAACAGCGCGCGACCGGGCGGGACCGGCGGCGGTCAGGGCAGCAGCCGGGCCGGGGTCGCCAGGTGGAGGCGGGTGAAGGCGAGGGCCTCGGCGAGGTCGGCCTCGCGCTCGGCAGGGGAGGCGGAGCGGCGGGTGTTGACCTCCAGCACCACGTGGCCGTCGAAGCCGTTCCGGGCGAGCTGTTCCAGCAGCTCCGCGCAGGGCTGCTTGCCGCGTCCGGGGATGAGGTGCTCGTCCTTGCCGGATCCGGCACCGTCGGCCAGGTGGACGTGGGCGAGCCGGTCGCCCATCCGGGCCGCCATCCCGAGGGCGTCGATCCGGGAGGTCGCGGCGTGCGAGAGGTCGATGGTGAAGTGCCGGTACTCCTCCTCCGTGACGTCCCAGCCGGGGGCGTAGGCGAGCATCTCGCGGTCGCGGTAGCGCCACGGGTACATGTTCTCGACGGCGAACCGGACGTGGGTCTCGCCCGCCATCCGGTCGATGCCCGCGACGAACTCCCGGGCGTACTGCCGCTGCCAGCGGAACGGCGGGTGCACCACCACGGTGTCCGCGCCGAGCTTCTCGGCGGCCGCGCGGGCCCGCACCAGCTTGGTCCAGGGGTCGGAGGTCCACACCCGCTGGGTGATCAGCAGGCAGGGCGCGTGCACGGCCAGGATGGGCAGCCGGTGGGCGTCGGAGAGGCGGCGCAGCGCCTCGACGTCCTGGCTGATCGGGTCGTTCCAGACCATCACCTCGACCCCGTCGTAGCCGAGCTTGGCGGCCAGCTCGAAGGCGGTGGCGGTGTTGGCGGGGTAGACCGAGGCGGTGGACAGGGCCACCTTGGTGTCCGGGATGTGCAGGCCGGGGTGCGGCGGGAGGACCAGGCGGTCGGTGGTGCGCAGCAGCGGGGCCCGGCGGGCGGCCTTCGCGGCCCGGGCCGCCTTGACGGCCTTGGTGGCCTTGGCCACCTGGGCGGCCTTCGCGACCTTGACCGCCTTGACGGCCTTCGCGGCCCGGGCGGCCCTGGCCCGGGAGTCCCCGGGCCCTTCGGCGGCGCTCCCGCCGCCGGTGCGGGGGGTGCGGCGGCGTTCGGGGACCGGTTCGGCGGCGGCCCTCGCGCGGCGCGGACGGCCCGGCCCCGGCTGCCGCTCTCCGGCAGCGCGGTCCGGCCGGGCCCCGTCCTGGTCCGCTGGTTCCGCCACGGGCAACAGCGTAAGCGGCCGGGCGACGGAATGGGGGGTGCCGGCGTCCCGCCGTGGTGGGCGTCACGGTCGCGGGGCGCGGCCCCGGGGTCACGCCGTGAGTGCGGCCCTGCGGTAGCCGGAGCCGTCCATGGCGTCCAGACGGCGCAGGATGATGCCCTCCCGCAGGGCCCACGGACAGATGTCCAGCGCGTCCAGGCCGAAGAGGTCCATCGCGGCGTCGGCGACCAGGGCGCCGGCCAGCAGCTGTCTGGCCCGGCCCTCGGAGACGCCGGGGATCTGGGCCCGTTCGGCGACGGTCATGGCGGCGAGCCGGGGCAGCCAGGCCGACAGGCCGGCCCGGGTGAGCCGCCGGGGTACCCGGGCGCCGGCGTCCGCGGGGGCGGCGCCGGTCATCCGGGCGAGCTGCTTGAAGGTCTTGGAGGTGGCGACGGCGTGGTCCGGTGAGCCGATCCTGGCGAACTCGCCGACCACCCGGGCGACCTCGGTGCGGATGTGGCGGCGCAGCTCCCGCAGGTCGTCCGGGTCGGCGACGTCCCCGGGCAGCCGGGCGGTGAGCCGGCCGGCGCCGAGCGGCAGCGAGCAGGCGACGTCCGGCTGCTCGTCGATGCCGCAGGCGATCTCCAGCGAGCCGCCGCCGATGTCCAGGTTGAGCAGTCGGCCGGAGGACCAGCCGAACCAGCGGCGGACGGCCAGGAAGGTCAGCCGGGCCTCGTCCTGCCCGGACAGCACCTGCAGCTCGACGCCGGTCTCGGCGGCGACCCGGGCCAGCACGGCCTCGCCGTTGGCGGCCTCGCGGACGGCGGAGGTGGCGAACGGCAGCAGGTCCACCACGCCCTTGTCCTCGGCCACCGCGAGCGAGGAGGCGACCATCGAGGTCAGCCGCTCGACGCCGGCCTCGCTGATCGCCCCGTCCGCGTCCAGCAGCTCGGCCAGCCGCAGCTCGGCCTTGTGCGAGTAAGCGGGCAGCGGGGCAGCACCGGGGTGGGCGTCCACCACGAGGAAGTGGACGGTGTTGGAACCTACGTCGAGCACACCGAGTCGCATAACGCTCCACGCTACGCGATCCGGCCCGTTCACCTGCCCGATTGTGCGGGCCGATTGTGCGGAGCGGGCCAGGACCGGGCCCGGAAACGATGGTTGACCGGCATCCGGACGGGGATGAATTCCCATCGGACGGGGACCTCATCTCTGCTCGGAGGACGACCATATGACGATCAGTCACCGACTCATCGGCACCGGTGAACACCGGGTCGTGGTGCTGCACGACTGGTTCGGTACCACGCTCGGCTGGGGGCCGTTCCTCGACTACCTGGACGGCGACACCTTCAGCTACGCGCTGCTCGACTACCGCGGCTACGGCGAGCGGGCCGACGTGCCCGGCGACTACACCCTCGCCGAGATCGCCCAGGACGTGCTGGCCCTCGCGGACGGGCTCGGCTGGGAGCGGTTCTCGCTGGTCGGCCACTCGATGGGCGCCAAGGCCGCCCAGCGGGTCCTGGTGGAGGCCCCGCACCGGATCCGCCGGCTCGCCGGGGTCGCCCCCGTCCCGGCCTCCGCCTACCCGCTGGACGCCGACGCCCACGCCCTCTTCCACGGCGCGGCCGAACGGCCCGCCAACCGCCGCGCCATCATCGACCTGGTCACCGGGCGGCGGGCCAACGGCGCCTGGCTGGACGGGATGACCGCCCGGTCCGTCGCCCAGTCCCGCCCGGAGGCCGTCGAGGCCTACCTGACCGACTGGACCACCCAGGACTTCGCCGCCAAGATCGCCGGCAGCCGGCTCCCGGTCAGGGTCTTCATCGGCGAGCACGACCTGGCCCTCACCGAGCCGGTCATGCAGGCCACCTGGCTGAGCCACTACCCGGACTCCTCCCTGGAGGTGCTGCCCAACTCCGGCCACTACCCCATGTACGAGCTCCCGGTCGCCTTCGCCACCGCCCTGGAGGACTTCCTGCGCGACTGAACGCGAGCGGGCCGGGACGAGCGGGCCGGGACGAGCGGGCCGGGGCCGGGCCCCCGACGCCGGGCCGGGGGCGCGCCGGCCCGGCGGCGAGTGCGCTGGGACGATCGGATGACGGCCCGACCGGGTCGGCCTGTCGCGCCCGGGCCCGGCCGCGCCCGCGGCCAGGATGCGGCCATGATCCGCATTCGCCATGCCGGCGCGGTCGCCCTCGCCGCCGGAACCGCACTGCTCCTGTCCCTGGTCCCCGCCCACGCCCGGCCCCCGGGCGGGGCACCGGAGGACCGCGTCTCCGCCTACCTGGACAGCATCCGGGACCGGCCCGCCGAACTCCGCGCCTTCTTCCGGGCCCTGCCCAAGGGCGGCGACCTGCACAACCACCTGGCCGGCGCCGCCTCCACCGAACTCCTGCTGCGGATCGCCGTCGAGGACGGCCTGTGCATCGACCGCACCACCCTGGCCGCCGGCGCCCCGGCGCCCTGCCCGGACGGCAGCCGGCCGGCCGCCGACTCCACCACCGACGACGACTTCCGGCAGCAGATCATCCGGGCCTGGTCCATGCAGGACTTCGTGCCCGGCGCCGAGTCCGGCCACGACCACTTCTTCGCCACCTTCGGCAAGTTCGGGCCCACCACCTGGTACCACCAGGGCCGGCTGCTCGCCGAGGTCGCCGACACGGCCGCGGCCCAGCAGCAGTCGTACCTGGAGACCATGCTCACCCCGGCCTCGGACGCGGCCGCCGCGCTGGCCGCCGAGGTCGGCTTCGACAGCGACCTGGCCGCCCTGCGGGACAAGCTGCTCGCCGGCGGCCGGATGGCCGGGCTGGTGCGGACCGCCCGCGCCGAGGCGGACCAGGTCGAGGCCGACTTCCGCGCCACCTCGCACTGCGACGGCGCCGACCCGGCCCCCGGCTGCGCGCTGACCGTCCGCTTCATCTCCCAGGCCTCCCGGGCCTCCACGCCCGCCCGGGTGTTCACCCAGCTGGTGCTCGGCATGGAACTCGCCGAGCAGGACCCGCGGTTCCTCGCCGTCAACCTGGTCCAGCCCGAGGACGCCCCCGCCGCCCTGGAGAACTACCGCCTCCAGATGCAGATGCTGGACTACCTGCACGGCGTCTACCCCGCGGCCCACATCACCCTGCACGCGGGCGAGCTGGTGCCCGGCCTGGTCAAGCCCGAGGACCTCCGCTTCCACATCCGCGAGGCCGTCCTGACCGGCCACGCCGAGCGGATCGGCCACGGCGTCGACCTGGCGTACGAGGACGACCCCCAGGGCCTGCTGCGCACCCTCGCCGCGCGGCACGTGGCCATCGAGGTCCCGCTGACCAGCAACGCCCAGATCCTCGGCGTCAGCGGGCCGGACCACCCGTTCCCCCGCTACCGCGCCGCGGGCGTGCCGGTGGCCCTGGCCACCGACGACCCCGGTGTCTCCCGCAGCGACATCACCGCGGAGTACCAGCGGGCGGCGCTCACCTACGACCTGGACTACCGCGCGCTGCGCGACCTGGCCCGGGCCTCCCTGGAGTACGCCTTCCTCCCCGGCCGCAGCCTGTGGGCCGACCGGGACGGCTACCGGCCGGTCGCCGAGTGCGCGGGCCGGCGTCCCGGCGGCGACCACCCGTCGGCCGCCTGCGCGGCCCTGCTGGCCGCCAACCCCAAGGCGGAGCTGGAGTGGAAGCAGGAGTGCGCCTTCGACACCTTCGAGGCGGCCGTGCTGCGGCGGCACTGACGCCTGACGCCGCCCGGGCCGGCACCGCCCTGCACCGAGCCCCCTGACCGACGCGCCGCCGGGCCCCGGCGGCGCGTCAGAGCTGTCCGTACCAGAGCTGCTCGACGATGACCGCCCACCAGTTCTCGGGGTCGTTGAAGACGGTGCGGTCGAGGGTGGCCAGCGCCCACTGGAACTCGGCGACGACCGGCCCTGCGCTCTGCGGGTCGAGGCCGCGCAGCCGCGGCAGACGGTCGGCGAGCAGCGCGAGGCAGCGGGTGAAGGCCGTCAGGTCGGCGTTGCAGTACCGGCTCCCGGCGTGGTCCGGGTCAACCGCCCGGACCCGGCCCTGGGCGGTGTCGACGGTGAGCAGGGCCCAGCCGTCGGTGCCGATCAGGACCTGTCCGAGCAGGGCCTGCCGGGCCGCGGCGGTCGCCCGCCCGCCACGGCCGAGCCCGGCCAGGTGGCCGGCCAGGTCGGGGAGCACGGGACCGGCCGGGGCGCCGTCGGCGATGCCGTCCGACTCCGGGTGGTGGACGGTGAAGAAGCCCTCGACCACCCGCGGGAGGCCGACCTCCCGCAGCGGGCGGGCCACCGCCTGCGGCAGGTCGGCGTCGGCGACGGCCGCGGCGTCGAAGCGGCGCACGCCCTCCGGCCCGAACAGCGCCGCCAGCCGGGCCGCCAGGTCCGCCTCCGACTCGGGCTGAGCCGGCGGCACGGCCACCGGGAAGGGCACCCGGTTCAGCCGGGGACCGCCCGCCCGGGCGCGCTCGTCGGCCACCGCCCGCGCGGCGTCCGCCCGGTGGTCGAACCAGGGACCGTCCGCGTGGTCCCAGCCGATCGGGGTGTCCGGCAGCTGAGCCCGCAGGACGTACGCCCAGTAGCCGCCCGGGAGCATGCCGGGCCGCCGGTCGGTGTGGAGCGAGACCAGGTCAGCGGCCCGCACCCCCTGGCTCCGGAGCTGCTGCCAGCCCCGCAGCAGCGGGTGCGGCAGCCCGGGGGCGGAGTCGACGACCAGGGTGTGCCGCTCGCCCGCTTCGTCGCGGTGCACCAGCGTCGCGCGGACGCCGGGGCCGGTGACCGGCGGCAGGACCGGGTCGTAGCTGCCCGCGCCGAGCCGGTCCCGGTAGCGCCGGACCACGGTGGGCACCGGGACGGACGGCCAGACGGTCAGCTCGCCGGTCACCCGGTCGACCACCGCGCAGGCGGCCCCGACCTCCTCGGGGGCCCGGCGGGCGCCGGTCAGCGGGTCGACCTGGACGGGCGAGGGCTCCGGCCACACCACCCAGCCGAGCTCGAACTCGTGCGAGCGGACGCCGCGCGCGGCGTCCTGCGGGAGCTCGCCGTTGATCCAGCGGTGAGCCGTGTCGACGGCCTGCTCACGGGTGATCATCGGCGGCTGCTCCTCGGGCCCGCGGCGGGGCGGTGGTGGGCGGTGAGCCGCGAGCGCGGCGGCGCGGGTGCCGGTGCCGGCTCGGGCGTCGGTTCCGGGACCTGCGCGGGTGCGGGCTCCGGAGCGGGCGCGGGGACCGGCGCGGGGACGGGCGCGGGCGCGGGCTCCGGCTCGGGTACGGGGACCGGCTTGAGCTCCTGGGCGGGCGCCGGGGCGGCCTCCGGGACGGCCACCGTGGCGACCGGCTGGACCTCCGCGAGGTCGATCGGCCGGCACCGGGCGTCCAGGGCGATCGCCCACAGCCCGTGCTCGACCGGGTGCAGCGGCTCGGCGGACCGACGGGCCTCCTGGTGGTCCAGGTAGAGCACCGTGCCGCCGTGGTTGACGGCGTTCCAGGTGTGCGAGCGGCCGAAGCCGTCCAGGGTGAGCAGCACGGCCTGGGCCCCCGGCCCCGCCGCGAGCAGGGCCTGCGCCAGCCGGGCCGCCGCGTCCGGCCCGTCGCCCAGGTCGTGGAAGCGGGTGCCGAGCTCGCGCTCGGCGCGGTCCCGGCCGCCGCGTTCACCGGCCGGGCCGTCGGGCAGCCGGGGCGCGGCGCAGGTCGGCCGGCCGAGGTAGGTGTCGGCCGCGGAGAGCGCCACGTCCACGCAGTTGTTGGCCCGGCCCGGCTCGCGCGGGCCGCCGGCGTTGAGGACCTCCGTCCAGTCGCCGGCAGGGTCGAGCGAACCGTCCTCGGGCACGGCGGTGCGGCGCTCGGCCTCCGCCTGGTGGGCCGGGTCGACCGGCCCGAGCCCGCCGGTGACCCCGTACGGGCGGCTGTCCGCGATGGTCCGCTCGTGGACCGGCCGGGCCACCGGGGCCTGCGCCGCCGGGCGGCGGGCGAACTGCGAGAGCAGGTACGCGGCACCGACCTGACCGGCCAGCAGCGGCGCCGTCGAGGGCTGGGACGGCTGCCCGCCCTCCGCCGTGTCCTCGGCCCGGCGGCGCAGCTCGTAGCCGCCCTCCGGGCCGATCCGGACCGGCGCCGAGGCGCCCGGTGCGCCGGGCTGGCCCGCCGAGCCGCCGGGCACCGCGGCACCGGGGGCGGCGGACGCGCTGCCACTGCCGACGGCGGCGCCCGGGAGCGGCGCCCCGGCCGGCGGCCGGGCACCGGCCGCGCCCTGCACCGGCCCGCCGCCGACCACCGCGGCCCCCGCGCCCGGCTGTCCCGCGGCACCGGGCTGTCCTGCGGCACCGGCCTGCCCGGCCACCGGGGCGGCGCCGAGCGGGCCCGCGCCGACCGGGCCCGCGCCGACCGGGCCCGGCGCACCGGCGCCGATCGCACCGCCGACGGGAGCCGCCACCGGCCCCGCGCCGCCGACGGGTGCGGCACCCACCGGACCACCGCCCACCGGACCGCCGCCGAGCATGCCGCCGCCGGAGCCGCCACCGGCCGGGCCACCGCCGACCGGCCCGAGCTGGAAGCCGCCCGAGCCGCCGACCGGTGACGGCGCGGCCTGCGGCACCTCGGCCGCGCGCCAGCCGCCGCCGGAGACCGACGCCGAGACGTCGCCACCTGCCGGGGCGACCTGCGACGGGGCCACCGCGACCGAGTCGGTGTGCACCGAGGCCGGCCCGTGGTGCACCGGCGCCGCGGGCGTCAGGTCGTAGCTGTCGGGTTCGTCGAGGTCGACCGGCACGGCCGGCTGGTGGCGCGGCCCGGCGGAGGCACCGCGCAGCGGCACCGGGTCGTCCCCGCGGGCGGCGGCGGCCACCGCGCCGCCCGCGGAGGCCGTCCCGGCGGCGAGCGAGCCGCCGTCGGTGGCGGAGAGCGTGCTGAGCGGGTCCTGCGGAGTGCGGCCGGAGGCGGTGTCGCCCGTGAGCAGGGGCTCGCCGTCGGTGCCGAGGGCGACGCCGTGGGAGTCGACGGTGAGCAGCGGCCTGCCGTCCGGCCCGAGGCGGGCGCCGTGGGTGTCGGCGCGGGGGTCGGGGGTGCGGCCGTCCTGGTCGGCGGCCACGGTGTGGCCCTCGGCGTCGGTCAGCAGTCGGCCGTCGGTGTCGGTGGCGAGCGCACTGACGGGCTTGCCGTCGGGGCCGACGACCACGGGGTGCCCGTCGGCGTCCAGCACCGGTCGGCCGTGCGCGTCCACGGCCATGGTCAGCCCGCTGGCGCCGAGGCTGCCGTCGGCGGCGACGGTCAGCGGACGGCCCTCGGCGTCGGTCAGCGGACGCCCGTCGGCGCCGGTGACCAGACCGGTGACCGGCTTGCCGTCGGCGCCGAGCAGCACCGGCCGGCCGTCCTCGCCGAGCACCGGTCGGCCGTCCTCGCCGACGGCCACCGACACGCCCTCGACCCCGCGGACCGGTCGGCCCTCGGCGTCCACCAGCACCGGGTTGCCGGCCTTGTCGGTGAGCACCTGGCCGTCCGGGCCGACCGCCGCCTTGAGCGTGCGCACCCCGGCCACCGCCGCCGCACCGCCCACCGCACCGCCGACGGCGCCGGTGAACTGGCCCGCGTCCCGGGCCGCGCTGTGCTCGCGGCGCTCGCCGTGCAGGCCACGGCCGTCGGTCTGGGCGATCCGCTCCAGCGCCGTGACGGCGGGCTCCCGCAGCGCCGCCTGCAGCCCTTCGCGCATCTGGCGGCCGAGCTCCTCCAGCAGCCCGGCGATGCGCAGGCCCGCGCTCTCCACCGCCGCCTCCTCGCCGGCCTCGGCGATCGCGCCCCGGACCGCGCCGACCACCTTGCCGACCACGCCCACCAGGCCCGGCCCCGCCTCCGCCGCCGCCTCGGCGGCCTTGGCCTCGGCCGCGTCGGCCTGCGCGATCTGCGCGGCCAGGTCGGTCAGCACGGCGATCAGCTCGGCCTTGCAGTGCTCGGCGGCACCGGCCGCCCGGTCGAGCGCGCCGGCCAGCGCCTCGGCTGCCGCGTGCGCGTCGTCCAGGTGCCCGCGGCCGCCGCCGCTGAAGGCGCGCCAGTGCTCGGCGAAGGCGTCGACCGCGCTGCCCTCGTTCTCCCCCGTGACCCGGTGCACCGAGTCGGCGCCCCGGCGGCCGAGCCGCGCGGACTCGGTGCCGAAGTCCCGCCACAGGCCCGCCGCGCGGCGCAGCCCGTCCTCGTCGGCCTCGGGCCAGCGGTGGCCGGTCCTCGCCAGTACCGGGGCGAGTTCCTCCGGGAGCTTCCTGGACACGCGTGGTCCCCCTCTGCGGTGGTGTCTACGGTCGGCGGCCGGGCGGTCGGCAGCCGGGCGGTGCGGGCTCAGACCGCGCGCGGGCCGGCCGCGGTCGCGGGGCCGGTGAAGTCCGCCCGGACGTCGGCCTCGTTGCGGTCGGCGTTGTCCGCCATGGCGTGCAGCCCGCCGCCGATCCGGCCGAGCCGCTCCGCGAGCCCCTGGAACCCGGCCAGGACGCCCTCGCGCGCCTCGCCGTAGCAGGCGGCGAACCCGCTGCCCGGCTCGTCGGTGCCCCACGGCGTGCCGAGACCGGCCAGGCCGTTCTCCAACTCGGTGGCGGCCTGCGCGAAGTCACCCGAGATCGCCTCGAACTCCCGCCCCTCGCCGTGCACTTCCCACGGCTTGATCAACACCCTGTCCGTCATCGGACCGTCTCCCCCGTCCCCGTGCGCCGTTCCCCCGGCGGCGCCATCCTAGGCCCCGGATCGGGGGGCACCGCAGGCCCGGTGCGGCGTTTTCACACCGGTTTCACGACTCCGGGAGCGCCGGGCCGTCGCGCCCGCACGGCCGAAACGCGGCAAATGCCCTCGCCACGGCGGCCGGGCGGCCCGGCGGGAGGGCCTACCCTTGCAGCGTGGCAGCTGAGACGGTGAAGAGCGAGAAGACCGACAAGAAGGCCAAGAAGGCGAAGAAGGACAAGGCCGCGACCGGTCGGGTCCCGGTCGACCTGGCCGCACCGACGGTCCGGCCCGAGGTGCCGCTCGACTTCGCGCGCGCCTGGGTCGAGTTCGCCGATCCCGCCGACGAGGAGCAGGTCTTCCGCTGCGACCTGACCTGGCTCACCTCCCGCTGGGGCTGCATCTTCGGCAAGGGCTGCCACGGCATCCGGCCCGGGCGCGGTGCCTCGGACGGCTGCTGCACGCTCGGCGCGCACTACTCCGACGAGGACGACGAGCAGCGGGTGATCGGCCACGCCTCCCGGCTCACCCCCGAGACCTGGGAGAACTTCGAGCACGGCACCGACGAGCAGGGCCGGCTCAGGGTCGACGGCGGCATCACCATGTACGACGAGGACGGCGACCGGCAGACCCGCCGGGTCAACGGCGCCTGCCTGTTCCTCAACGGCCCCGGCTTCCCCGGCGGAGCGGGCTGCGCGCTGCACACCCTGGCCCTCAAGGAGGGCAGGGAGCCGCTGGAGACCAAGCCGGACGTCTGCTGGCAGCTGCCGGTCCGCCGCACCTACGACTGGATCGACCGCCCGGACGACACCCGCTACCTCCAGGTCACCATCAGCGAGTACGACCGCCGCGGCTGGGGGCCGGGCGGCCACGACCTGCACTGGTGGTGCACCGGCAGCCCGGAGGCCCACAACGCCCCCGACCCGGTCTACGTCAGCTACCGTCCCGAGCTCACCGAGCTGATGGGCCCCGAGGGTTACGCCGTCCTGGCCGGTCTCTGCGCCCGGCGGATCGCCGACGGCGCCGACCGCAGCCTCGCCCCGCACCCGGCGGACGAGCAGGCCTGAGCCCGCCCGCGGCCGAGGACGCGGGGCCGGGCCGGGCCGGGCTACTTGTCGATGTCGCCGACGACGAAGAACATCGAGCCCAGGATCGCCACCATGTCGGCCACCAGCGTGCCGGGCAGCAGTTCGGTGAGGGCCTGGATGTTGTTGTACGAGGCGGAGCGGAGCTTGAGCCGGTACGGCGTCTTGTCCCCGCGGGAGACCAGGTAGTAGCCGTTGATGCCGAGCGGGTTCTCGGTCCAGGCGTAGGTCTCGCCCTCGGGCGCCTTGAGCACCTTGGGCAGCCGGAGGTTGACCGGGCCGGCCGGCAGCTCGGCGAGCCGGTCGAGGCAGGCGTCGGCGAGGTCGAGCGAGTTGGCGGTCTGCTCCAGCAGGCACTCGAACCGGGCCAGGCAGTCGCCCTCCTCCCGGGTGACCACCGTCAGGACGTCCCGCAGCTCCCCGTAGGCGAGGTACGGCTCGTCGCGCCGCAGGTCGAAGTCGACCCCGCTGGCCCGCGCGATCGGGCCGCTGACCCCGTACGCGTGGACGTGCTCGGCCGACAGCACGCCGACGCCGGCGGTGCGGCCGCGGAAGATCTCGTTGCCGAGGACCAGGTCCTCGAAGACCGGCAGCTGCGAGCGGACGGCGGAGACGGCGGCCCGGACCCGGCCGAGCCAGCCGGCCGGGACGTCCTCCTTGAGGCCGCCGACCCGGTTGAACATGTAGTGCATCCGGCCGCCGGAGGCCTCCTCCAGCACGTGCTGGAGCTCCTCGCGGCTGTGGAAGGCGTGGAACACCGGGGTGATGCCGCCCAGCTCCAGCGGGTACGAGCCGAGGAACATGAGGTGGTTGAGCACCCGGTTGAGCTCGGCCAGCATGGTCCGGATCCAGACCGCGCGCTCGGGGACCTCCATGCCGAGCATCCGCTCGACGGCGAGCGCCACGCCGAGTTCGTTGGCGAAGGCGGAGAGCCAGTCGTGCCGGTTGGCCAGCATGATGATCTGCCGGTAGTCCCGGGCCTCGAAGAGCTTCTCCGCGCCCCGGTGCATGTACCCGATGACCGGCTCGGCGGCGACGATCCGCTCGCCGTCCAGGACCAGCTTCAGCCGCAGGACGCCGTGCGTGGACGGGTGCTGCGGGCCGATGTTCAGCACCATGTCGCTGGTGCCCAGCTCGCTGGTGAGCTCTTGCGCGCCTGCGCCGATGCCGACCGTGGTCTCCCTCATGGCTACAGAGTCTGCCACCCCGCCAGGGCGCCCAGGGCCGCCGGTACCGGCATGCGGACAGCCTGCAGCAGCCAGCCGAAACCGCCGAGCCCCGCCGGGTCGGTCAGCTCGGCGGCCTCGCCGGCGCCGCCGAGGGCGCGCAGGTACGCCGCCGGATCGCTGGTGGCCAGCGCGAGCGGGGGGCGCGCGCCGTGCACGCCCAGCGCGTGGAGTGCGTCCCGCTGGGTTGTCCACAGGCTGTGGACACCGGGGACCGCCACCGAGTCCAGCGCCACGTGCGCGGTCACGTCGCAGCTGCCGTCGGGCACCGGCGTCACCTCGCGGCCCCCGCGGAACCCGGCCAGCGAGCCGAACGGCGGCCGGCCGGCCGCCGTGTGCGCGTAGTCGACGGCCACCGCGAGCCCGCGCTCCAGCCCGGCGACCGCCCGCGCCCACGCCTCGTCCCGCGGCCCGCCCAGCTCCACCCGCTCGCCCCGGGGCCACCAGCGGGCCGCCCACCGCCCGTCGGCCGCCGACAGCTCGCCGCCCGGCCGTTCCTCGCCGTCCGGCGCGACCTCGACGTAGCGCAGCACGCCGTCCCCGTCGCGCTCGGCGACGTCCAGCGGGACGTTGTCCAACCACTCGTTGGCGAACAGCAGTCCCCGGACGCCCTCGGGCACCCGGTCCGTCCACACCACCCGCTCCGGCAGGCCCTGTGGACGGGCCGCCAGCTCGACCGCGTACGGGCGCAGCCGGGCGGCGAGCCCGGGGTCGACGGCGGCCAGCACCCCGGCGGTCAGCTCGCCGCGGCCGGCGCCGACGTCGACGAAGGCGAGCTCCGGCGGCCGGCCGAGCGCCTCGTCCACCCCCGCCAGCAGGCGGGCCACCGCCCCGGCGTACCGGGTCGATGCGTGCACGGAGGTCCTGAAGTGGCCCGCCGGCCCCTCGGGCCTGCGGTAGAAGCCCTCCGTCCCGTACAGGGCCTGCTCCATGGCGGTCCGCCAGCGCATCCACTCCATGGCGGTGGACATTATCGAAGTCGGGGGCGTCTCCACCCTGCGGAGTAGAGCGGATCGCCCTCCCGGCGGACCTGGAGCGCCTCCGGGACTCCCTAGGCTGGAATCGTGCATCGACTCAACGCCTGGCTCCGCAGACACCCCATGGTGGTGGACTCCGCCTGGGCGCTGCTGGTCCTCTTCTTCGGCGTGCTGGCGGCGGTCGAGCAGGACGGGCAGCGCCAGTTCCTGGGCGGGCTGGCCGTCGCGCTCGCCATCCCGGCGCTGATGGTGTTCCGCCGGCGCAACCCGAACGCCACCACGGTCACCGCGGTGGCCCTCGGGCTCGGCCAGCTCGCGCTGAACGTGGACCCGAGCCTGTCCAGCGTCGGCTACCTGGTCTTCGCGTACACCGGCGCGGCGTTCGGCGCACCCTGGGTCTCCCGGCTGGTGGTGGCGGCGGGGCTGGTGGCCGGACCGCTGACGCTCTGGCGCACCGAGTCCAACACCTCCCCGCCCGACGGCACCTCGGACGGCGACGTGGCGCGGCTGATCTTCTCGGCCGTGCTGATGACCACCCCGTTCATCCTCTGCTGGGCCTGGGGCCGGCTCACCCGGGTCCGCCGGGCCTACCTGATCGAGCTGGAGGACCGCGCCGCCCGGCTGGAGCGGGAGCGGGACGCGCAGTCCAAGGTCGCGGTCGCGGCCGAGCGGGCCCGGATCGCCCGGGAGCTGCACGACGTGGTCGCGCACAACGTCTCGGTGATGATCGTCCAGGCCGACGGCGCGGCGTACGTGCTGGACAACTCCCCCCAGCAGGCCAAGGAGGCGCTCGGCACGATCGCCTCCACCGGCCGGCAGGCCCTGGTCGAGATGCGCCGCCTGCTGGGCGTACTGCGCACCGCCGGCACCGCCGAGGAGTACGTGCCGCAGCCCGGTGTGGAGGAGCTCCCCGAGCTGCTGGAGCAGGTCCGGGTGGCCGGGCTGCCGGTGGACTTCGCCTCCACCGGGGACGTCCGGGAGCTGCCGCGCGGTCTGGAGCTGACGGTCTACCGGATCGTCCAGGAGGCGCTGACCAACGTCCGCAAGCACGGCGGCCCCGGCGTCCGGGCCAAGGTGGCGGTCGACTTCCGCGAGCGCGACCTGGAGGTGCTGGTCGAGGACGACGGCCGCGGCTCCACCAGCGAGCAGCTGGTCGGTGGTGCGGACGGCCACGGCCATGGTCTGATCGGCATGCGCGAGCGGGTCGGCATGGTCAGCGGCAGCCTCGACATCGGACCGAGGCCCGGCGGCGGTTTCCGGATCCGGGCGGTACTCCCCCTCAAGGCAGCGAAGTAGAAGGAGTCTCACGTGACCATCCGGGTGATGCTGGTCGACGATCAGGAGCTGCTGCGCACGGGCTTTCGGATGGTCCTCCAGTCGCAGGGCGACATCGAGATCGCCGCCGAGGCGGGCGACGGGGCGCAGGCCCTGGACCTGCTGCGGACGACCCAGGTGGACGTGATCCTGATGGACGTCCGGATGCCCCGCCTGGACGGCGTCCAGGCCACCCGGCGGATCTGCCTGGGCGAGGACGGCGCACCGCTCCCGGGCGCACCGCACGTGCTCATCCTGACCACCTTCGACCTGGACGAGTACGCCTTCGCGGCGCTCAAGGCGGGCGCCAGCGGTTTCCTGCTCAAGGACGTGCCGCCGACCGAGCTGGTCGCCGCGATCCGCTCGGTGCACGCGGGCGACGCCGTGGTCGCCCCGACCACCACCCGCCGCATGATCGACCGCTTCGCCGAGGTGCTGCCCACCCCGGCCTCGGCCCCCGGCCCCACCACCCTGAGCCCGCTGACCGAGCGCGAGCGCGAGGTCTTCCTGCTGGTCGCCCAGGGCCTGTCCAACGGCGAGATCGCCGCCCGCCTGGTGCTCTCCGAGGCCACCGTGAAGACGCACGTCGGCCGCATCCTCGCCAAGCTCAACCTGCGCGACCGCGTCCAGGCCGTGGTGCTCGCCTACGAGGCCGGCCTGATCCGCGCGGGCGCCGGCGACTGAGGCCCGGACGGCCGCGCCGGCCCGGACGGGCGGGACGCGGCCCGGCCGTAGAATGGCGGTTCGTCCGGTACCTGCAGAGGACCGGAACGGAAGTGAGGACGAAGGCCGAGCCGTGAGCACGTCCGACCACGCAGACTTCTCCACGCCGGCCGATCCCTTCGGCGACCCCCTGGACCCGGTGAACCGGCCCGCCCGCCTCAGCGTCGGCGTGGTCGGGGCGGGCCGGGTCGGCCCCGCGCTCGGGGCGGCGCTGCAGCTGGCGGGCCACCGGGTGGTGGCCGCCTCCGGGGTGTCCGCGACCTCCCGGCGGCGGGCCGACGCCCTGCTGCCGGGCGTCCGGCTGGTCACCCCGCCGCAGGTGCTGGCCGCCGCCGACCTGGTCCTGCTGACCGTGCCGGACGACGCGCTCGCCGACCTGGTGACGGGCCTCGCCACCACCGGTGCGGTGCGGCCCGGGCAGATCGTGGTGCACACCTCCGGCGCGCACGGCGTGGCCGTGCTGGAACCGGCCACCCGGGCCGGCGCCCTGCCGCTCGCCCTGCACCCGGCGATGACCTTCACCGGCACCTCGGTGGACGTGGCCCGGCTGGCCGGCTGCCCGTTCGGCGTGACCGCCCCCGAGGAGCTGCGGCCGGTGGCCGAGGCCCTGGTGGTGGAGATGGGCGGCGAGCCGGAGTGGGTGCCGGAGGGCGTCCGAGCGCTCTACCACACGGCCCTGGCGCACGGTGCGAACCACCTGGTCACCCTGGTCGCCCAGGCGATGGAGCTGCTGCGGACGGCCGGCGTGGCCGAGCCGGGACAACTGCTGGGCCCGCTGCTCGGCGCGGCCCTGGACAACACCCTGCGCTCCGGCGACGCCGCGCTGACCGGCCCGGTCGCCCGCGGTGACGTGGGGACGGTGCGCAGGCACCTGGACCAGCTCGCTACGGTTGCCCCGGACATCGGGCAGGCGTACCGCGCGATGGCCCGGGCCACGGCTCAACGGGCGGTCCGGGGCGGATCGCTCACGGCAGAGCCGGCCGCGGCCCTGCTCGACGTACTGAACGAGGAGAACCCCTGATGGCGGGCAAGAACCAGCGCGGCGGCAAGCAGGCGGCAGCCGAGGCCCACAAGGCCGAGCTCACCCACACCGTGGCGGACTTCGAGGCGGCCTTCTGGCCGGACGAGCAGCCCGTGGACAACGCGGTGGTGATGACCATGGGCGCCCTGCACGCCGGCCACGCCGCGCTGATCCGGGCCGCCCGCAAGCAGGTCGGCCGGGACGGCCGGGTCGCGGTGACGGTCTTCGTCAACCCGCTCCAGTTCGGCACCGGCGAGGACCTGGACCGCTACCCGCGCAACCTGGCCGCCGACCTGCGGCTGGCCGAGGAGGCCGGTGCGGACGTCGTGTTCGCGCCGACCACCGAGGAGATGTACCCGAACGGCGAGCCGCTGGTGCGCCTGAGCGCCGGCCCGATGGGCGAACGGTTCGAGGGCGCCGCCCGCCCCGGGCACTTCGACGGCATGCTGACGGTGGTCGCCAAGCTGCTCCACATCACCGACCCGGACTTCGCCTTCTTCGGCGAGAAGGACGCCCAGCAGCTGGCGATCGTCCAGCGGATGGTGGCCGACCTGGACTTCGACGTGGAGATCGTCGGCGTCGGGACCGTCCGCGAGGAGGACGGCCTGGCGCTGTCCTCCCGCAACCGCTTCCTGTCCGGGACCGAGCGCGAGCAGGCGCTGGCGTTGTCGCGCGCGCTGTTCGCCGGCCGGGACGCCGGTGCGCAGGGTCCGAAGGCCGTCCGCGAGGCCGCGGCCGCCGCCCTCGACGCCGCCGACGGCGTCACCCCCGACTACCTCGCCCTGATCGACCCGGACTCCTTCACCGAGGCGCCGGACGACTTCCGGGGCGAGGCGGTGCTGGCCGTGGCCGCGAAGGTGGGCTCCACCCGCCTGATCGACAACGTCCGCATCATCGTCCGGTAGGACCGCCGGTCCGACCACCCTCACCACTCAGCCGAAGTAGGCATGCACTCACCACAGGAGGCGTGACCAGATGCTCCGCACCATGCTCAAGTCCAAGATCCACCGGGCCACCGTGACCCAGGCCGACCTGCACTACGTCGGCTCGGTCACGGTGGACGAGGACCTGCTCGACGCGGCCGACCTGCTGCCCGGCGAGCTCGTCCACATCGTCGACATAGACAACGGCGCCCGCCTGGAGACCTACACCATCGCCGGGCCGCGCGGCACCGGCGTGATCGGGATCAACGGCGCCGCCGCCCGGCTGGTCCACCCCGGCGACCTGGTGATCCTGATCGCCTACGGACAGATGGAGACCGCCGAGGCCAAGGCCTACCTGCCGAAGGTGGTCTTCGTCGACGGTGCCAACCGGATCACCTCGATCGGCCCGGACGCCGCCGAGGCCCCGGAGGGCAGCGGCCTGCTCCGGGGCGACCGGGTGGCGGCCTCCCCGCAGGGCCGGGAAGCGTACCGTGATGCCGACGGCGCGGCCCCGACCGCCGCGCACTGAAGGAGCCACTGAAACCATGTCGTCGTACCGCCTGACCGCTCCCGCCCCCGGCTGGACCACGACCACCGACGTGGTCGTGGTCGGCTCCGGCGTGGCCGGCCTCACCGTCGCGCTCAACGCCCGCAAGGCCGGCCTGCGGGCCATGGTGGTCACCAAGGCGATGCTGGACGACGGCTCCACCCGCTGGGCCCAGGGCGGCATCGCCGCCGCCCTGGGGCCCGGCGACACCCCCGAGCAGCACCTCGCCGACACCCTGGTCGCGGGGGCCGGGCTGTGCGACGAGGAGGCCGTGCGCACCCTGGTCACCGAGGGCCCGGACGCCGTCCGGCACCTGATCGCCACCGGCGCGGCCTTCGACCAGGACGCCGACGGCGAGATCCTGCTGACCCGCGAGGGCGGCCACCACCGGCGCCGGATCGCGCACGCGGGCGGCGACGCCACCGGCGCCGAGATATCGCGGGCGCTGGTCGAGGCGGTCCGCTCCGACCCGGGCGTCGAGCTGATCGAGCACGCGCTCGTCCTCGACCTGCTGACCGACGCCGACGGCCACGCGGCCGGCCTCACCCTGCACGTGATGGGCGAGGGCCAGCGCGACGGCGTCGGCGCGATCCGCTCCCGCGCGGTGGTGCTCGCCACCGGCGGCATGGGCCAGGTCTTCTCCGCCACCACCAACCCCGCGGTCTCCACCGGCGACGGCGTGGCGCTGGCCCTGCGGGCCGGGGCCGAGGTCACGGACCTGGAGTTCGTGCAGTTCCACCCGACGGTCCTGTGGCTGGGCCCGGACGCCGAGGGCCAGCAGCCGCTGGTCTCCGAGGCCGTCCGCGGCGAGGGCGCGTACCTGGTGGACGCCGACGGCGTCCGCTTCATGGTCGGGCAGCACGAGCTGGCCGAGCTGGCGCCCCGGGACATCGTCGCCAAGGCGATCACGCGGCGGATGGAGCAGCGCGGCACCGAGCACATGTACCTGGACGGGCGGCACTTCGGCGCCGCGATGTGGGCCGAGCGCTTCCCCACCATCCTCGCCTCCTGCCGCTCGCACGGCATCGACCCGGTCACCGAACTGATCCCGGTCGCCCCGGCCGCGCACTACGCCTCCGGCGGCATCCGCACCGACCTGTCCGGCCGCACCACCGTCCCGGGCCTGTACGCCTGCGGCGAGGTGGCCTGCACCGGGGTGCACGGCGCCAACCGGCTGGCCTCCAACTCGCTGCTGGAGGGGCTGGTCTTCGCCGAGCGGATCGCCGCCGACCTGGCCGCCCGCAGCCGGGCCGGCGACCTGCCCGAACGGACCGTCGACGTGGCCGGGGCCCGCGCCGCGCACGCCGTACCGCTGCTCGCCCCCGAGTCCCGCGCCGACGTCCAGCGGCTGATGTCGCGCGGCGCCGGGGTGCTGCGTTCGGCCGCCTCGATGGCCGCCACCGCGGCCGGGCTGGCCGGCCTGGCCGCCGACGCCCGCACGCACGCCACCGAGGAGAAGCCCGCCGACCCGCGGGTGGAGACCTGGGAGGCCACCAACCTGCACCTGGTCGCCACCGCCCTGGTGGCCGCCGCCGCCCTGCGGGCGGAGACCCGCGGCTGCCACTGGCGCGAGGACTTCCCGGAGCGCGACGACGCCCACTGGCGGCGCCACGTGGTCACCACCCTGGCCGCGGACGGCACCCCGGTCGGCACCGTCGAACCCCAGTAACCCCCCGATGCCTCCCCCGGCCGCCGCCGGGGACCCCCTCGCAAGGAGCTGTGCATGAGCCACGACCACGACGAACTCCCGCTGGCCGACCAGGACGGCTGCGGCGACGGCTGCGCCTGCGGCGACGGCGAGGCGTACGAGAGCGGCCTGGACCCGGCGCTCGCCGAGCTGCTGGAGCAGGCCGGCCTGGACCCGGTCGAGGTCGAGGACATCGCCTCGCTGGCGCTGGCCGAGGACCTGGCCGGCGGCGAGGACGTCACCTCGGTCGCCACCGTCCCGGCCGACGCCGTCGCCACCGCCGACTTCACGGCCCGTCAGGCGGGCGTCGTGGCGGGCCTGCGGATCGCCGAGGCCGTGGTCTCGCTGGTCTGCGAGGAGGAGTTCGAGGTCGAGCGGCACGTCGAGGACGGCGCCCGGGTCGAGGCCGGCCAGGTGCTGCTGTCGGTGCGCAGCCGCACCCGCGACCTGCTCACCGCCGAGCGGTCCGCGCTGAACCTACTCTGCCACCTCTCCGGCATCGCCACCGCGACCCGCGCCTGGGCGGACGCCCTGGAGGGCACCTCGGCCGTCGTCCGGGACACCCGCAAGACCACCCCGGGCCTGCGCGCGCTGGAGAAGTACGCGGTGCGCTGCGGCGGCGGCGCCAACCACCGGATGGCGCTGTCCGACGCGGCCCTGGTGAAGGACAACCACGTGGTCGCGGCCGGCGGCGTCGCCGAGGCCTTCAAGGCCGTCAAGGCGCTGTACCCGGAGCTGCCGGTCGAGGTCGAGGTCGACACCGTCGAGCAGATCCAGCCGGTGCTGGACGCCGGCGCGGACCTCATCCTGCTGGACAACTTCACCGTGCCGCAGCTCGTCCGGGCCGTCGAGCTGGTGGCCGGCAGGGCCCGGCTGGAGGCCTCCGGCGGCCTGACCCTGGCCACCGCGCGCGAGGTCGCCGACACTGGTGTGGACTACCTCGCCGTCGGGGCCCTCACCCACTCCTCGCCGATCCTCGACATCGGCCTGGACCTTCGCGCCTGACCCCGCCCTCCTGACCCGCCAACCCCCAGGAGGGGCCCACCTCACCCGCAGAAAGCAGCCCATGCTCCTCACGATCGACGTCGGCAACACCCAGACCACGCTCGGCCTGTTCGACGGCGAGGAGATCGTCGAGCACTGGCGGATCTCCACCGATCCGCGCCGCACGGCGGACGAACTGGCGGTGCTGCTCCAGGGTCTGATGGGTTCCCACCCGATCGTCTCGGCCGACGACCGGGTGGCCGGGCTGGCGATCTGTTCCTCGGTGCCCGCCGTGCTCCACGAGCTCCGCGAGGTGACCCGCCGCTACTACGGCGACGTCCCCGCGGTGATCGTGGAGCCGGGGGTGAAGACCGGGGTGCACGTCCTGATGGACAACCCCAAGGAGGTCGGCGCCGACCGGATCGTGAACGCGCTGGCCGCCAACCACCTCTACGGCGGGCCGTGCATCGTGGTCGACTTCGGCACCGCCACCACCTTCGACGCGGTCAACGAGCGCGGCGACTACGTGGGCGGCGCGATCGCCCCCGGCATCGAGATCTCGGTCGAGGCGCTCGGCGTCCGCGGCGCCCAGCTGCGCAAGATCGAGCTGGCCCGCCCCCGCAACGTGATCGGCAAGAACACCGTCGAGGGCATGCAGTCGGGCATCCTCTACGGCTTCGCCGGGCAGGTCGACGGCCTGGTCAACCGGATGGCCCGGGAGCTGTCCAAGGACCCGGACGACGTCCAGGTGATCGCCACCGGCGGGCTCGCCACGCTGGTGCTCGGCGAGGCCGAGACCATCGACGTGCACGAGCCCTGGCTCACCCTGATCGGCCTGCGCCTGATCTTCGAGCGCAACCGCCCGGCCACCGCGGCCTGACCCGGCGTCACCCCCGTTCCCCCGCCCACCGATCGGATCAACCCACCATCGGCCAATCGGCACAAATACGGCGACAATCGCCATAAATCGGACGTACGCCACGTACTGTCGACCCATGCCTACGCCTCACGGATCGCGCGGCGGCATGGCTTTCAGCGCCGACGAAGTCCGCGTGCTGCGCCGCGCCCTCGCCCAAGCACTCCACCCGGCCATGCCCGACCGGCTCCGGCCGCCCGGGCCGATCCCCGAACTCTGGGCCGAGGACGTCCAGGAGTCCCTGCGGCTCACCGAGGCAATCGAGGAGGCCGTCGCGGAGGGCGGCCGGCTACGCGCCTTCCTCCTGGCCGACCTGGGCCGCTACCGGGCCGCCCTGCCCGGCGGCGCGGGCGGCTACCTGGAGCGCCTGGAGGAGGCCGTCACCGACGGCTACCTGCCGACCCCCGAGGACCTCGCCGCGCTCCGCTCGCTCATCCGCCGGCCCTGCGGCCCCGTCGAACGCTCGCGCCGCTCCCGGCTCGCCGGACGCTGCCACGCGCTCGCCGAGGCCGCGGTCCGCGAACGCCTCTCGCTCGGATCCGGAACGCGCCACCTGACGGCGGTGCCCGACCCGGCCACCGAACCCACCTTCACCGCGACCCCGAACACCGCGGCCACCCCAGTTGGAGGACGGATCCCGATGAGCAACCCCGCAGGCACCCCCAAGACGCCCGCCCCCGCCCGTCCCCAGCCGTCCCCGCAGTCCCCGCAGCAGTCCCGGCAGCCGCAGCCGCACCGGATGCCCACCCCCGCCGAGCTGTTCGGCCGCCGCACCCGCACGGCCGCCCAGGGCGCCGCGGAGGAGGGGACCGAGCTCGCCACCGGCACCGGCTGACCGGCCCACCCGCAGCGCCCCGCGGCGCGTCCGGCGGCCCCGGCAGGAGTCCGAGCGACTCCCGCCGGGGCCGCCGCCGCATCCCGCGGCGGTCCGGGCCGTTCGGCTGGCTACCCTTGTGGAGTGAGCGATCAGAGCACCGTCCCCACGACCGACGACCTTCCCGAGCAGATGCGCGTCCGGCGCGAGAAGCTGGACCGGCTCCGGGCGGCCGGCGTCGACCCGTACCCGGTCGGCTTCCCCCGGACCACCACCATCGCCGACCTGCGCGCCAAGCACCCCGACCTGGAGCCGGACACCGCCACCGGCGAGCGGGCCGGCGTGACCGGCCGGGTCATCCTGGCCCGCACCGGCGGCAAGCTCTGCTTCGCCACCCTGCGCGACGGCTCGGGCGACCTCCAGGTGATGTTCTCCCTGGACAAGCTGGGCCCCGAGCGGCTGGCGGCCTGGAAGTCCGACATCGACCTCGGCGACCAGGTGGGCGTCGAGGGCGAGGTGATCACCTCCAAGCGCGGCGAGCTGTCCGTGATGGTCGACCGCTGGGAGCTCACCGCCAAGTGCCTGCGCCCGCTGCCCGACAAGCACAAGGGCCTGACCGACCCGGAGGCCCGGGTCCGCCAGCGATACGTGGACCTGATCGTCAACCCCGAGGCCCGCGAGATCCTCTACCTGCGCAGCAAGGTGGTCCGCTCGATCCGCCGCACCTACGAGGAGCGCGGCTACATCGAGGTCGAGACCCCGATGCTGCAGCCGGTGCACGGCGGCGCCAACGCCCGCCCGTTCACCACCCACATCAACGCCTACGACATCGACCTCTTCCTGCGGATCGCCCCGGAGCTGTACCTCAAGCGCCTGGTGGTCGGCGGCGCGGAGAAGGTCTTCGAGATCAACCGCAACTTCCGCAACGAGGGCGCGGACTCGACCCACAACCCCGAGTTCACCTCGCTGGAGTCGTACGAGGCGTACGGCGACTACGACACCCAGGCCGAGCTGATCCGGGCCACCATCGTCAACGCCGCCCGGGACGCGCTGGGCACCACCGTCGTGCGCGGCATCGGCCCGGACGGCGCGGAGCACGAGATCGACCTGGCCGAGCCGTGGGCCGAGGTCAGCGTCTACCCCGGCATCTCGGCCCACCTCGGCACCGAGATCACCCCCGAGACCCCGGTCGAGGAGCTGCGCAAGCTCGCCGACGAGGCCGGCGTGCCCTACGAGAAGGAGTGGGGCCACGGCCAGATCGTCCTGGAGATGATCGAGCGGCTGCTGGAGCACAACGCGATCAAGCCGACCTTCATCCGGGACTACCCGACCGAGGTCTCCCCGCTGACCCGCCAGCACCGCTCGGTCCCGGGCGTGGCCGAGAAGTGGGACCTGGTCATCTTCGGTACCGAGATCGGCACCGCCTACTCCGAGCTGGTCGACCCGGTCGAGCAGCGGGCCCGCCTCACCGCCCAGTCGCTGCTGGCGGCCGGCGGCGACGTCGAGGCGATGCAGGTGGACGAGGACTTCCTGCGCGCCCTGGAGTACGCGATGCCCCCCACCGGCGGCCTCGGCCTCGGTGTCGACCGCCTGATCATGCTGCTCACCGGCAAGAACATCCGGGAGACGGTGCTGTTCCCGATCGTGAAGCCCGACCAGCGCGGCGCCGAGGCCAAGCCGGCCGCCGGCGCCGACGCCGACCAGACCGAGGAGTGACCTGATGGACTACGTCAGCGCGATCGTGCCGCCGCTCGTCATGGCGATCGGCTTCGGATTCCTGGTGCGGGCGATCATCCGCAGCCAGGGCGGGGCCCAGCGGGCCAAGGAGGACGCCGCCGCCGACGCGATGGCGGCCCGCACCACGGCGGGCGAATAGCGACACCGGCCGGCGCGCCGTCACCCCTGCGGGTGGCGGCGCGCCGGTGGCGTTTCCGGCACCGGCGATTCTGTCCGAAACGGCCCTATCCTGGCCGGACTATGGTGCGGCAACTCGGAGAACTCGAGAACGACATCATGACCAGGGTGTGGCAGTGGAACCGCCCGGTCACCGTTCGCGAGGTTCTGCTGGATCTGCAGTCGGAACGCGAAATCGCGTACACGACGGTGATGACCGTGCTCGACAAGCTGTACCGAAAGGGCTGGCTGCGCCGGGAGCAGGCGGGCCGGGCGTATCGATATGAGCCGGTCTCCTCACGCGAGGCATACACCGCGGCCCTGATGAACGACGCATGGGCGACCAGCGACAATCCGGCCGCCGCCCTGGTGCACTTCTTCGGCCTGATGTCGCCGGAGCAGCGGGACGCCCTTCGGGACGCCCTGCGGGTGGCCGGTCCGTTCCCGGCCGAACCCGAAACGCCTCGGTCCGATAGCGCGCGCACGTATGCTCCGCAGGGCGATACGGGGGAGACCGGGGAGCCGTCCGCACGATAACGTCCGGCCATGGAGGTCACCATCCGCCGGGCGCGGACCACCGACGTGCGGGCCGTGCGAGGGCTCATCGACGCGTACTCGCGGGACGGCATTCTGCTGGACAAGCCCACCGTCACATTGTTCGAATCGGTGCAGGAGTTCTGGGTCGCCGAGCGCGACGACACCGGTGCGGTGGTCGCCTGCGGCGCGCTGCACGTGATGTGGGAGGACCTCGCCGAAGTCCGCACCCTGGCCGTGGACCCGTCCTGCCGGGGCCACGGCCTCGGGCACCAGGTCCTGGACAAGCTGCTGCAGACCGCGCGCTGGCTGGGAGTCCGTCGGATTTTCTGCTTGACGTTCGAGGTCGACTTCTTCGAGAAACACGGTTTCGTCGAGATCGGCGAAACCGACGATCGTACGTCAGACCCGGCCGCCGTCGCCACGGAAGTCTATGAAGAACTCCTGCGCTCGTACGATGAAGGTGTCGCGGAGTTCCTTGACCTGGAGCGGGTGAAGCCGAACACCCTGGGCAACTCCCGGATGCTGCTGCGACTCTACTGAGTGCGGACCGGTCGCCGCACTGCCTTCCGGGCGCATGTCGGCACGCCTGCGGAGCGGGCGGGGGTTTGTGTTTTCCGGGAAAAGGCGGTTTCCTTTCTCCAGGCAATGAGTCGTTAACACGGAAAGGGAAGCCCGTGGCACAGAGGGTTCAGGTCATTCTGGAAGACGATCTCGACGGCGGCTCGGCGGACGAGACGGTCACGTTCGCGCTGGACGGTGTTGCCTACGAGATCGATCTGAAGAGCGACAACGCGGAGAAGCTGCGCAGCCTGCTGGCGCCGTACGTCGAGAAGGGCCGCAAGCAGAGCGGCCGGCTGAGCGCGCCCCGCCGCAGCACCGGCCGGGCCTCGGGCCGGGCCTCGACGGGCCAGCCGGACACCGCCAAGATCCGGAACTGGGCGAAGGAGAACGGCTACCAGGTCAACGACCGCGGCCGGGTGCCCAGCAACGTGCGCGAGGACTACGAGAAGGCGCACGCCTCCTGACCCCCGTGGGTCTCCAGGACGCCGGCGCCGGGCCCGTGGGGCCGCGTGCGCAGGCGTCCACCGGGCGTTCCGGGGGTGTTCGGGGGGCGTCCCGGCCGGCGTTCCGGCCCGGCGCCGGGCCGCCACGAGCGGCGGGACGGCCGGTGGCTGTGCAACGCTGTAAGGGCGAAGCGGTCACGCGCGACACCTGATCGGGTGTCGGCGCCGCCGCCCCGGGCCGTCGGCGGCTCGGGTGCGGCTCGTGGCCCGGTCGAGCCACCGTCAGCCCGGTGGCCGAGCCGGGCGGATCGACCACCGGACTTCTCGCCAGGCGAACACCGCCACCCGGGAAACTGCGCGAAACTCGTCGGAATACCGGGTATGAATGCAGGCGGGAGGGGTCGGACGGCCCCGACCGGAGCAGGACGCGAGACCGGCCGCCCCGTCCTCGGCAGTGCTTGTTCGCCGATGGCGTAGCGGTATCGGGTGCATCAGGCCCAGCTGTGGGAACACCGTCTCCCAGCATCAGGTTGGGACTGGTGTCGGCTGGTCGCGCTGCATGATTCCCCACGCGAGTGGGGTTGACTCTTCTCGTCCGGCGACGGGCGGGAGAGGCCCATGGCCGCGCCGCTGAGCGGGACTAGCATGCGGAAGGACAGGGCGGGGACGGACCCCGAACTGACCGACCGCTCTGAGGAGCGATTAACGATGTTCGAGAGGTTCACCGACCGCGCGCGGCGGGTTGTCGTCCTGGCTCAGGAAGAAGCCCGGATGCTCAACCACAACTACATCGGCACCGAGCACATTCTCCTGGGCCTGATCCACGAGGGCGAGGGTGTCGCCGCCAAGGCGCTGGAGAGCCTCGGGATCTCGCTCGAGGCGGTCCGCCAGCAGGTCGAGGAGATCATCGGCCAGGGCCAGCAGGCCCCGTCCGGTCACATCCCCTTCACCCCCCGGGCGAAGAAGGTCCTGGAGCTGTCGCTCCGCGAGGCCCTCCAGCTCGGCCACAACTACATCGGCACCGAGCACATCCTGCTCGGTCTGATCCGCGAGGGCGAGGGCGTCGCCGCCCAGGTCCTGGTGAAGCTGGGCGCCGATCTCAACCGGGTGCGCCAGCAGGTCATCCAGCTGCTCTCGGGCTACCAGGGCAGCAAGGAGTCGGCCCCGGCCGGCGGCCCCGCCGAGGGCACCCCCTCCACCTCGCTGGTCCTGGACCAGTTCGGGCGCAACCTCACCCAGGCCGCCCGCGAGGCCAAGCTCGACCCGGTCATCGGGCGCGAGAAGGAGATCGAGCGGGTCATGCAGGTGCTGTCCCGCCGCACCAAGAACAACCCCGTGCTGATCGGCGAGCCCGGCGTCGGCAAGACCGCCGTGGTCGAGGGCCTGGCCCAGGCGATCGTCAAGGGCGAGGTCCCCGAGACGCTCAAGGACAAGCAGCTCTACACGCTGGACCTGGGCGCACTGGTGGCCGGTTCCCGGTACCGCGGTGACTTCGAGGAGCGCCTGAAGAAGGTCCTCAAGGAGATCCGCACCCGCGGCGACATCATCCTGTTCATCGACGAGCTGCACACCCTGGTCGGCGCGGGCGCCGCCGAGGGTGCGATCGACGCCGCCTCGATCCTGAAGCCGATGCTGGCCCGCGGTGAGCTGCAGACCATCGGCGCCACCACGCTCGACGAGTACCGCAAGCACCTGGAGAAGGACGCCGCGCTGGAGCGCCGCTTCCAGCCGATCCAGGTCGCGGAGCCGTCGCTGCCGCACACCATCGAGATCCTCAAGGGCCTGCGGGACCGCTACGAGGCGCACCACCGGGTGTCCATCACGGACGCCGCGCTGGTCGCCGCCGCGACCCTGGCCGACCGGTACATCTCGGACCGCTTCCTCCCGGACAAGGCGATCGACCTGATCGACGAGGCCGGCTCCCGGATGCGCATCCGCCGGATGACCGCGCCGCCGGACCTCCGCGAGTTCGACGAGAAGATCGCCGACGTGCGCCGCGAGAAGGAGAGCGCGATCGACGCGCAGGACTTCGAGAAGGCCGCGTCCCTGCGCGACAACGAGAAGCAGCTCCTGCAGGCCAAGGCCAAGCGGGAGAAGGAGTGGAAGGCCGGCGACATGGACGTCGTCGCCGAGGTGGACGAGGAGCTGATCGCCGAGGTGCTGGCGACGGCCACCGGCATCCCGGTCTTCAAGCTCACCGAGGAGGAGTCCTCCCGGCTGCTGCGCATGGAGGACGAGCTGCACAAGCGCGTCATCGGCCAGAAGGACGCCATCAAGGCGCTCTCGCAGGCCATCCGGCGCACCCGTGCGGGCCTCAAGGACCCGAAGCGCCCCGGTGGCTCGTTCATCTTCGCCGGCCCGTCCGGCGTCGGTAAGACCGAGCTGTCCAAGACGCTGGCGGAGTTCCTCTTCGGCGACGAGGACGCGCTGATCGCGCTCGACATGTCCGAGTTCTCCGAGAAGCACACGGTCTCCCGGCTGTTCGGCTCCCCGCCCGGCTACGTGGGCTACGAGGAGGGCGGCCAGCTGACCGAGAAGGTCCGCCGGAAGCCGTTCTCGGTGGTCCTGTTCGACGAGGTCGAGAAGGCCCACCCGGACATCTTCAACTCGCTGCTGCAGATCCTGGAGGACGGTCGCCTGACCGACTCGCAGGGCCGCGTGGTCGACTTCAAGAACACGGTCATCATCATGACCACCAACCTCGGCACCCGGGACATCTCCAAGGGCTTCAACCTGGGCTTCGCGGCCACGGGTGACGCCGCCAGCGGGTACGAGCGGATGAAGGCCAAGGTCGGCGAGGAGCTCAAGCAGCACTTCCGCCCCGAGTTCCTGAACCGTGTCGACGACATCGTGGTCTTCCACCAGCTGTCCGAGGACGACATCATCCAGATCGTCGACCTGATGATCGACAAGGTGGACGGCCGGCTGAAGGACCGCGACATGGGCCTGGAGCTCAGCGTCGAGGCCAAGAAGCTGCTGGCCAAGCGCGGCTACGACCCGCTGCTGGGCGCCCGTCCGCTGCGTCGTACGATCCAGCGCGAGATCGAGGACCACCTCTCCGAGAAGATCCTCTTCGGCGAGCTGCGGGCCGGTCAGATCGTGGTCGTCGGCGTGGAGGGTGAGGGCAAGGACGCCAAGTTCACCTTCCGCGGCGAGGAGAAGTCCGCGGTGGCGGACACCCCGGCCGCGGTGAGCACCGCGGGTCCGGATCTCACCAAGTAACAGCCGTACCAAGAAAAGGCCGCGGTCCCGACTTCAGGTCGGGACCGCGGCCTTTTCAGTTGCAAAACTGTTTACGTTTCCAAATGCTGTGAAAATTCAGACTTACCACCCTGCGGGCGTCTCCGGGGCGGCCGTGCGGACACGACGGGCCCGCGAACCACGGTGCATTGCAGCCGATTTGACGGACTATCAGCCCATCCGCAGGGTCCGGAGGATAGCGCCGTGACCATGTCATGGTCAAGGTCTTTCTTTTTTACAAGCTCTTGGATCAAATGTCGTCCACCTGTCTTTCATTGGTTCACCGGCGGGCCAAGAGCTATGCCGGTAAGGGGAGGACGTCACCACGTTGAAGATATCCAGGAAGGCCGCCTCGGCCGCCGCTGCCGTCGCGGCCGTCGCCGCGCTCGGTGCGGGGATGCTCCCGGGGACGGCCTTCGCCGCCCCGGCCGCGGCTCCGCGTGACCCGGCGGACGCAGCTCTGACCACCAAGCTCGACGACTCGCTGCCCGGCCCGCTCTCCGGGAAGGTCGAGGCCGAGCAGAAGGCCGCGGTCGACCAGCTGGTGAACGGCACCGCGCAGATCGAGTCGCACGGTGGCGGCACCAGCATCAAGCTCGGTCGTGACAAGTACGTGGAGCTCGCACGCGAGCGCACGGACAAGATTTTCACGATTCTGGTCGACTTCAGCGACCAGGTGGACAACACCACCAAGCTGCCCGACGGCACCGTCAAGTACGGCGGCGACCCGGGCCCCGCGCACAACAAGATCGCCCAGCCGGACCGGAGCACCAACAACTCCACCGCCTGGCAGGCCGATTACAACCAGAAGCACTACCAGGACCTGTACTTCTCGAAGACCGGCGACTCGCTCAAGACCTTCTACGAGCGCCAGTCCTCGGGCCGGTACTCGGTCGACGGCCAGGTCACCGACTGGGTCAAGGTGCCGTGGAACGAGGCCCGTTACGGCTCGGACTACTGCGGCCAGCACGTCTGCAACAACGCGCAGGACCTGATCCGCGACGGCATCAACGCCTGGGTCGCCGACCAGAAGGCCAAGGGCCAGACGGACGCGCAGATCAAGGCCGTGATCGCCGGCTACGACCAGTGGGACCGGTACGACTACGACCACGACGGCAACTTCAACGAGCCCGACGGTTACATCGACCACTTCCAGATCGTGCACGCCGGTGAGGACCAGTCCGCCGGCGGCGGTGCCCAGGGCACCAACGCGCTGTGGGCCCACCGCTCCTACGCCTACGGTGCGCTGTCCGGCCAGGCCGGCCCCGACGGCAACAAGCTCGGTGGCACCCCGGTCGGCACCAGCGGCATCTGGGTCGGCGACTACACCATGCAGCCCGAGAACGGCGGCCTGGGCGTCTTCGCGCACGAGTACGGCCACGACCTCGGTCTGCCGGACCTCTACGACACCTCGGGCTCCGGCAACGACAACTCGGTCGGCTTCTGGTCGCTGATGTCGTCCGGCTCCTGGCTGGGCACCGGCAAGAACGAGATCGGCGACAAGCCGAACGACCTCGACGTCTGGAGCAAGCTGCAGCTCGGCTGGCTCAAGTTCGACAAGGCGCAGGCCGGCAAGGACTCGCTGCACTGGCTCGGCCCGGTGGAGTACAACACCAAGCGGCCGCAGGCCATCGTGGTGGACCTCCCCAAGAAGACCGTCACCACCGAGATCAACACCCCGTTCGCGGGTGCCAACGAGTGGTGGAGCGGTAGCGCGGACGACCTGAACGTCTCGCTGGCCCGCACCATCGACCTCACCGGCAAGACCTCGGCCAGCCTGTCGGCCAAGGCCTGGTACGAGCTGGAGACCGACTACGACTACGCCTACGGCGAGGTCTCGACCGACGGTGGCAAGAACTGGGCCGCCGTCGCCGGTACCTTCAACGGCGCGGCGCTGCCGGTCGACGGTGCGAACCACCCGGCGATCAACGGCACCACCAACAACACCTGGGGCGACCTGGTCTTCCCGCTCGACGCCTACGCGGGCAAGAGCATCCAGTTCCGCTTCCACAACGTCACCGACGGCGGCGTCCACCTCAAGGGCCTGGCCGTCGACGACATCAAGGTGACCGCCGACAACGCGGCCGTCTTCACCGACGGTGCCGAGAACGGCGACAACGGCTGGACCGCGACCGGCTTCTCCCGCATCTCGGGCAAGTTCTCCAAGGACTACGCCCAGCACTACCTGGTGGAGAACCGTCAGTACGTGTCCTACGACACCACGCTGAAGACCGGCCCGTACGTGTTCGGTTCGGCCGCGAAGCCGAACACCGTCGAGCACTACGCCAACCAGAACGGCGTTCTGATCTGGCTGTGGGACGAGTCGCAGTCCGACAACAACGTCACCAACCACCCGGGCCAGGGCCTGATCATCCCGATCGACGCCCACCCGGCCCCGCTGAAGTGGGCCGACGGCACCTACATGCGTCCGCGCATCCAGGGCTACGACTCCACCTTCGGCTTCGAGCGCACCGACGGTCTGAAGCTCCACAAGGCCGACGTGCTCACCCAGATCCCGTCCTCCAAGGCCGTGCGGGTCTTCAACGACCACACGACCAAGTACTGGGACGAGGCCACCAAGTACAGCAGCGTCAAGGTTCCGGACACCCACACCAGCATCGAGGTGCTGTGGGAGAGCTGGAACAACCTGGAGACCATCATCCGGGTCCACCCGGTGAAGTGACCTCGGGTCAGCTGAAGCACTGAACGACTGCGGTCCCGGCGGGTTCTCCCGCCGGGGCCGCGGCGCGTCCGGAAGTCGCGGCGCCGGGTCCCGTCCGGCCGGGGCCTAGTCCTCGACGAACTCCAGGAAGAGCGCCACCGCCTCGCTGACCTCACGGGGCGTCCAGTCCAGCGCGGCGGCGGAGGCGGTCACCTCGGTCATCGAGAACCCGGGCAGCGGGCCCGGCTCGTCCCAGGTGCCGAACAGGCCGACGCCCTGCTCCTCGGCGAGCCGCACGGTCGCCCGGTTCAGAGCCTGGGCCGGGTACGGGAGCCAGAACCGGAACTGGTGGGTGTGCGGCGGATCCGGGTTGACCCGGGCCCCGGGCACCTCGGCCAGGGCCGCGGCCACCGCCTTCGCGTTGGCCACGTACGAGTCCAGGCGCGGCAGTTCGCGCTCCAGCCCGGCCAGCGCCGTGAGGACGGCGGGCCACTGCTGGAACAGCCGGCCGCCGTACCGGTGGCGCCAGATCCGCACCCCCCGGGCGAACTCCGCGTCCCCCGCGACCAGCGCCCCGCTGGTCCCGCCGAGCGTCTTGTAGCAGGAGACGTAGACCGAGTCGGCCAGCCCCGCGATCTCGGGCAGCGACCGCCCGAAGTGCGGACCGGACTCCCAGAGCCGGGCGCCGTCCAGGTGCACGAACGCGCCCTGCCGGCGGGCCTCGTCGACCACCGCGGTCAGCTCGGCCCAGGTGGGCAGCACGAAACCGGCGTCCCGGAGCGGCAGCTCGATCATCAGCGTGGTGAACGCCTCGCCGACCGACCGCAGCTCGGCGGCGGTCGGCAGACGGGGCGCGCCGGTCGGCCAGACCGTCCGCAGGCCGCTGAGCACCGAGTAGGCCCGCTGCTCGTGCACCTCGGGGTGGGCCAGCGGATGCATGGCGACCGTCCGGCCGGCGCCGTCCGCCCAGTACTGCAGGGCGGCCTGCTGGGCCATCGTGCCGGTCGGGAAGTAGACCGCCTCCGGCAGGCCCAGCAGGCCCGCCACCCGCCGCTCCAGCGCCCGGACGATCCCGTCGCCGTAGAAGTCCGGCCCCTCGTCCAGGTCGTACAGCTCCTCCGCGCCCTCGGACAGCGCGGCGAGGCGCTCCCGGAGGGTCCGCGGACGGGCGCCGGACAGGATCCGGTCACAGCCGCGCAGCGCGGCGAACCGGCGGGCGGGGTCCGTGGGCGGGGGCACCTCGTCGGGGCGGTGTGCGGCTGCGGTCATTCCCCGATCATCGCCGATCCACCGGCCCGGGCCGGTGAGGACGCAGTTCTTCTGCCCGGGAGGACACCGCGTTCCGTCCTCCCCGGCTCGTTCCCGGGGGCCGGACTCCGCGGCGGAGAGGGAGGAGGAGGCGGGGGTTTCCGGGGGAGATCCGATGGTTTCGGGTGGTTTGCGGGGCCCCTGCCGGTGGTACTGCTCACAGGGCGTGACACCGGTACGAGGGTGGGTAGTAGTGCGGGCCCGGGAGTGAGCACCCGGTGACGCCCGGGCCGCAGCGGCCAGTCCGCGGAGCGGATCGACGCCGGATTCCCGGGCCGGGCGGAAGATCGTCGCCCCGTCCGGCCGACGCTCCGCCGGGCGCCGGACACTAGCCGCCGTAGTACGTCACACGGTTTCGGGTTGCCCACGGTGACGGTTACACCTGAGTGGTCCCCCCCAGTGCTTCGAGCCGAGCGGCTCCACGACGCACTGACCCCCGACCGCGAGGTTGTCACCGATGCTTTCTCTCCCCCGCACCGGCCGCAGGCTGCTCACCGCGGTCGGGTCCGCCCCGGCCCTGCGCGGCATCCCCGCCCTGGCACACCTCCAGGGCGCGAACGGCGGCGCCGTGCTGGGCCGACTGCAGGACCGTCGCGCCACCGTCGCCTGGGGCGGCGCGGCCGTGCTGGCCGTCAGCGCCATGCTGATCCCCGCCTCGGCCGCCCACGCGCAGACCGTGCACCCGACCACCCCGGGCAGCTCGGCGTTCACCGCCGCCGCCCCGGCCGCCCCGGCCGCCGTGGTCCAGATCGCGGCCCCGGCCGACTACAAGCTGCCGAAGTCGGTCTCCTCGCAGGACGCCGTGGCGGTGGCGAGCAACCTCGACGCCAGCCCGGCCCCGGCCCCGGCCCCGGCCGCCGAGCAGGCGCCGGCCCCCGCGGCCGAGGCCGCTCCGGCTCCCGCCCCTGCTCCGGCGCCCGCCCCCGCTCCTGCTCCGGCTCCCGCCCCGGCGCCGGCCCCGGCGCCCGAGTGGTCGACCCCGGTCGCGGGTGCGGTGCACAGCAACCCGTTCGGCAAGATCAACCACTCCTACGCGGCCGGCTACCACACCGGTGAGGACTACGCCGTCAAGGTCGGTACGCCGCTGCTCGCGGTGGGCAACGCCACCGTCGTCTCGGCCGCCCCCGACGGCGCGTACGGCAACGAGATCGTGCTGAAGCTGGCGGACGGCAAGTTCGCCCAGTACGCCCACATGTCCAAGCTCGCCGTGCACGCCGGCCAGAAGGTGTCCGCGGGCCAGCAGATCGGCCTGTCCGGCAACACCGGCAACTCGACCGGCCCGCACCTGCACTTCGAGATCCGCACCGCGAACAAGTACGGCGCCGTGATCGACCCGGTGTCGTACCTGAAGTCGCACGGCGCCACCGGGGTCTGATCCCCGCTCCGGCCCGCCGGAACCGATCCGCCCCTCCGGACCCGTTCCGCCCCCGCCGGAACCGCCTGCCCGTCGGAACCGCTCTGCCCGTCGGAACCGACCGTTCTGCCCCTGCGGCCGCCCCGCCCGGGCTCGGACCTGCCCGAGCTCAGGACCGGGCGGCCGTCGGCGTGATCCGACCGGAGATCTCCAGGGCCACTTCGAGCGCGGCCGCCATGGCCTCCTCCAGGGTGCCCGCCCGCGGTCCGCCGGCGTGCGGTCCGCAGCTCTCGCCGTCGTCGTGCTTGAGCAGGAACAGCGCCGAGTTGATCGAGAACAGCGCCATGGTGGCGCGCAGCCGGTCGTGGAAGGTGGCGTCCGGGCCGTGCACCAGCCGGATCATCGCGACCATCCGGTCCTTGAACTCCAGCCCGGCCTCCGACTCCCGGAGGGCGGGCTGGTTCTCGTGGAAGAACCGCAGCAGGGGCGCCCGCTCGGCCATCCCGGCGGCGAAGCGGCGGACCATCTCGTCCCGCAGCTCGGGCGACCAGGGCTTGCCCTCGCCGTACGCGATGGCCTCGTCGATCGGCGCCGCCATGCTGCGCACGATGCCGCGGACGATGTCGTCCTTGGTCTTGAAGTGGTAGTAGAGCGCGGCCTTGGTGACGCCGAGGCGGTCGGCGATCTCACGCAGCGAGGTCTTCTCGTACCCCTGGGCCGCAAAGAGCTCCAACGCCACGTCGAGGATCCGCGCGCGGGTGTCGCTGCGGGGGCTCTGGGTCGTGCTCATGACTGGCGGCCTGCCTCGTGACGGCGACGGTGGGCGGCGCGATCGGCTGTTCGAAGCGCGCCTCGGGGTGCATTCTCCCTGCCCACGGGGCTCACGCCGAAACTGGCTTGACGCCCGGCTAGTGGACAACTTACCGTGCGAGCCGACGATTCACTAGCCGGTCGTCAAGTAAGTGAGCCGCGGAGGACGCGGCCGAGCCGCTCTTCCGGGGAGAAGCACCATGTCACAACAGCAGGCCGAGGCCGCGGCCGACCAACCGCCGGCCGCCGGACCGACCGAGCCCGAGCCGAAGTCGCCGCGCGAGATCCGCCTGGTGATGATCGGGCTGGTCATCGCGATGCTGCTGGCGATGCTCGACAACCTGATCATCGGCACCGCGATGCCGACCATCGTCGGCGAGCTGCACGGCTCCGAACACATCGCCTGGGTCGTCACCGCGTACACCCTGGCCACCGCCGTCTCCACCCCGATCTGGGGCAAGCTCGGCGACCTGTACGGCCGCAAGGGCGTCTTCCTGATCTCCATCGTGATCTTCCTGGTCGGCTCGGCCCTGTGCGGCCTGTCCGACTCGATGACCCAGCTGATCGCCTTCCGCGCGCTCCAGGGCCTGGGCGCCGGCGGTCTGATGGTCGGCGTGATGTCGATCATGGGCGCGCTGGTCCCGCCGCGGGACCGCGCCAAGTACCAGGGCATGTTCGCCGCGGTGATGGCCCTGGCCACCGTCGGCGGGCCGCTGATCGGCGGCTTCCTCACCGACCACCTCAGCTGGCGCTGGACGTTCTACGTCAACCTGCCGCTCGGCGCGGTGGCACTGGCGTTCATCGTGATCACCCTGCACCTGCCGAAGATGCGGTCGACCGCGAAGATCGACTACCTCGGTGCGCTGCTGCTCACCTCGGGCATCACCTCGATGGTCCTGATCACCACCTGGGGCGGCCAGGAGTACGCCTGGGGCTCGAAGCAGATCCTCGGCCTGGCCGCGCTGGGCGTCGCCTCGCTGATCGGCTTCTGCTACGTCGAGCAGCGCGCCGAGGAGCCGGTGATCCCGCTCGGCCTGTTCAAGATCCGCAACTTCACGATGGTCTCGATCATCGGCTTCATCGTCGGCTTCGCGATGTTCGGCGCGGTCGCCTACCTGCCGCTGTACCAGCAGATCGTGCAGGGCGCCTCGGCCACCAACTCCGGCCTGCTGCTGATGCCGATGATGTTCGGCATGCTGGCCGTCTCGCTGGTGGTCGGCCAGATCGTCTCCAAGACCGGCAAGTACCGGATCTTCCCGATCATCGGCACCGCGGTGATGGCGGGCGGCTCGCTGCTGCTCTCCACCCTCGGCACCGACACCGGCCGCTTCGCCTCCTCCTGCTACATGGTGGTGCTCGGCGCCGGCATGGGCTTCCTGATGCAGATCACCATGCTGGTCGCCCAGAACAGCGTGGAGCTCAAGGACATGGGCGTGGCCAGCTCCTCCGCCACCCTGTTCCGGACCATCGGCGGCTCGTTCGGTGTGGCGCTGTTCGGCGCGCTGTTCAACAACCAGGTCAAGGAGACCCTCAGCGGTGGCAGCAGTGGCGGCGGTGGCGGGCAGGGCGGGCAGCAGGCCCTCGACCCGACCGGCCTGAAGAAGGCGCCCGCGGCCGTCCAGGACCTGGCCCACCACGCCGTCTCCAACGGCATGCACACCGTCTTCCTGTGGGGCGCCGTGATCAGCCTGATCGCGGTCACCGCGGCGGTCTTCCTCCGGGAGATCCCGCTGCGCGGTGCCGGGCAGAAGCCCGAGCCTGCGGTCGAGGCGGTCTGACCCACCCCCGCGGTCATACAGCACCGAAGGGCCCGTCCGGATGCGCTCCGGACGGGCCCTTCGGGCTTCGCGGGTTGCTGCGGGCTTCGCGGGTTGCTGCGGGCGGTGGGGGGTGGGCGGTGTTGCTGCGGGTGGCGTGCTGGGTGTGGCTGGTGCGGTGGGGTTGGGCGGTGCGGTGGGGGTGGCTACTGTGGGAGCCGGTAGACCCCCGGCGCCACGGGCTCGACCAGGCCGTCCGCGACCAGCCCGTCCAGCGCCCGGGCCCGCTGCACCGGCTCGGGCCAGACCTCGTCCAGCCGGGCCTGCGACACCTCGCCGTGCGCCTCGCGCAGTACGGCCAGCAACTTGCCCCGGACCTGGCGGTCGGTGCCCTCGTACGTCTGACCGCGCCGGGCCGGGCCCTCGTACGGCGGTCGGCCGGCCCGCTGCCAGGCGCACTGCCGCAGCAACGGGCAGCCGGCGCACTCCGGGCTGCGGGCGGTGCAGACCAGCGCGCCGAGTTCCATGACCGCGACGGCCCAGGTGGCGGCCGTCTCCGCGGTGGCCGGCAGCAGTTCGGCGGCCGTCCGGCGCTCGGCCGCGGTGGTCGCCTGCGCTGGGTACTCGACACCGGTCACCGCCCGCGCGAAGACCCGGCGGACGTTGGTGTCCAGCACCGCGTGCCGCTGCCGGAACGCGAACGAGGCCACCGCGGCGGCGGTGTACTCCCCCACCCCGGGCAGCGCCAGCAGGGCGGCGTGATCCTCGGGCACCCGGCCCGCGTGCTCCTCGGTGATCGCGACGGCGGCGGCGTGCAGGCGGAGCGCCCGGCGCGGGTAACCGAGCCGGCCCCACATCCGGACGGCCTCGCCCGGAGCGTCCGCGGCCAGGTCGGCGGGCGTCGGCCAGCGTTCCAGCCAGGCGGCGTACGCGGGCAGGACCCGCTTGACCGGGGTCTGCTGGAGCATGAACTCGCTGACCATGACGGCCCACGGGGAGGCGTCCGGAGTGCGCCAGGGCAGGTCGCGGGCGTTGGCCTCGTACCAGTCGATGACGGTCGTGTGGAGCAGCGGAGCCGGGGTGACGGCGGTGATGGCAACCATGGCCCTTCGATCCTCCCACGGCGGGGAGGGGCGTCGGGACGGGACCGGTGGAGCCGCCGGGTCCATCGGACGGGACGGCTCAGAGCCCGAGGTCGTCGAGCTCCTTGAGCAGCGCCGCGCGGGGGCTGGGGGTGGTGGCGGACCCGGTTGCGGCGGCGGCCCCGGGGCCTTCGCCGGTGGTGCCGGTGGTGCTGGTGACACTGGTGGTGCTGCGGGCACTGCGGTCGCGGAAGATCCACGCGCCGGCCAGGCCGCCCACCAGCCCGCCGAGATGGCCGAGCCAGCTCACGCCGGGCGTACCGGGAACGGCGCTGGTGAGCATGTACGCGAAGGACGCGCCCATCACCAGGCCGATCAGGCTGTCGACCAGGTTGCGGTCGAAGAAGCCACGCAGCACCACGTAGCCGAAGTAGCCGTAGATCAGCCCGCTGGCGCCCACGGTCACCGTGTGGTCCTGCTCGAAGAACCAGACCGCAGCGCCGTCGGTGAGCGTGATCAGCGCGGTCAGGCCGAGGAACTTCTTGACGCCCCGGTAGGCGGCGAGGAACCCGAAGATGAAGAGGGCACCCGAATTGGCCTCCAGGTGCTGCCAGTTCACATGCAGGAACTCCGAGGTGAGGACGGTGCCCAGCCGGCCGGTGTCACGGGGGACAAGGCCGTAGTCGCGCACCAGCTCGCCGTCGCCCGCCCAGTTGGCGATCTGGACCACCCAGAGCACGACCAGGAAGGCGAACATCACGAAGAAGGCGCGTCGCGCCTCGGCGATCATGCGAGCCGGGTCGAGGGCGGGGCGTGGGTCCGTGGCCATGGGCCGACTATAGGACGAGCGCCCGGCGGCCGTCCGCCCCCTCTCGCCGACGGTTGGCATTCGCTCGACCGGAGCAAATGGCGGATCATGTGAAGGAAGTGACCCCGGTGCAGTGTTGATGCATCAACGGGTGCACACAGTCTCGTAGAGTTTGCCCGTGCCCTCTCTGCGTCAACCCGTGGGACCGCTGCCGGCCTCGATCTACTGGCGGCGGCGAGTCGTCGTGTTCGCCGCACTGCTCGCCGCGCTCGTGCTGATCGTCTGGATGACGTCCGGATCGGACGGCGGCAGGAAACCCCCGCACGGCGCGCAGCCCGCGCCGGCGCAGTCGATCACCCCCGGGGCGTCCCCGACCGGCTCCGCGATCACCACCCGCCCCGGTGGCACGGGTGGTTCGGGCAACGGCGGCGGTGCGGGCACCGGCGGCTCGGGGAGCGTCTCCGGCGGCGGTGGCGGCGACGTCAGCCTGACCAGCGGCGGCACCGGCAGCGGTGACGGTACGGGCACGACGACCGGCGCGGGCGGCACGGGAACCGGAACCGGCGCCGGCGGCACGGGCGGTGGCGCCTCCGGTGCGACCGGCACGACCGGCGGCCCGCAGGTCAACACCCCCGAGATCCTCGCGCTGCCGGTCTGCACCGCCGCGCAGATCACTCTGGAACTCGCCAGCGCACAGCCCGCGTACCAGCCCAAGGACAAGCCGCGGGTGACCCTGACGGTCCGCAACACCGCCGGCCCGAACTGCAGGGTCGACCTCGGCCGGACCGCCTCGACCATCACCCTGACCGCCAGCAACGGCGAGCGGTTCTGGTCCTCCGGCGACTGCCCGACCGACCGTCAGAACACCTGGGTCCAGGTGTCCGCCGGCAGCGGGCTGACCGAGACCTTCAGCTGGGACCGCAGCCGCAGCAAGCCGCAGTGCGCGTCCGCGGACGGCAGCACGGCCGCCCCGGACACCTACCGCGTCCAGGCCGAGCTCACCGGCCCGTCCGGCGGCCCCCTGGTCGCCCGCACCTCCATCCGCCTGGACGCCTGAGGCCCGGCCGCCGGGGCCGGAGGCGTCCGGGGAGCCGGGGGCGTCCGGGGAGCCGGGGGCCGGATCCCCGGGGTCAGAGGGTCAGAGGGCCAGAGGGACAGAGGGTCAGAGGGTCAGAGGGTCAGAGGGTCAGCACGAGCTTCCCCCGGACCCGGCCCGCCGCGCTGATCCGGTGCGCCTCGGCCGCCCGGTCCAGCGGCAGCACCTGCTCGACCTCCACCCGGACCCGGCCGGCCTCGATCAGCCCGCCGATCCGGGTCAGCGCCTCCCCGTCCGGGGCGACCACGATCCGGCGGGCGTCGACGCCCGGCCGCCGGTACGCCTCGTCCAGCGGCTCAGGCAGGGTGATCAGCATGCCCCCGGGCCGCAGCAGCGCCCAGGAGTCGTGCTGCACCTGACCGCCCACCGCGTCGATCACCACGTCGACCGGTTCGCCGCGGTACGGGCCTCCGGCGCCGCGGTCGAGGGGTTCGTCCGCCCCCAGCCCGCGCAGGAAGTCCTGGTTGCGCGCCGAAGCCGTGGCGAGCACGTACGCCCCGCGGGCCTTGGCCAGTTGGACGGCGAAGTGACCGACGCCGCCGGCCCCGCCCTGCACCAGCACCCGTTCGCCGCCCTTGACCCCCGCGGCGTCGAGCGCCTGCCAGGCCGTCAGCGCGGCCAGCGGCACCGCCGCCGCCCGCTCGAAGTCCAGCCCGTCGGGCAGGGGCGCCAGGACCGCCGCGGGCACCGCCGTGAACTCCTGGTACGCGGCGCCGTACGGGAGCGGCAGCATGCCGTACACCTCGGCACCGACCGGCGGGCCGCCGGCCGCCGCGGACTCCACCACCACCCCCGCCACGTCCCAGCCCAGGCCCAGCGGGAACGGCCGGTCGGTGCCGACGTACCCCTCCCGCATCTTCCAGTCGACCGGGTTGACCCCGGCCGCCCGGACCCGCAGCAGCACCTCACCCGCCGCCGGGCGCGGCCCGGGCAGCTCGACCAGCTCCAGCACGCTCTCGTCGCCGTACCGGGAGAAGACCACCGCTCGCATCGCCAACGCTCCTGAGTTTCAGAGGAGTCCGGCCGCCGCGGCCGGACAGTTCCGCCACCCTCGTCCGAGCCGGGCCCGTCAGCCATCACCCTGCCGGTACCAGGTTCCGGACGGCCGGACCCGGCCCGGGCGACCCGCCCCGCCCCGGGGCGGCCAGAGGGGTACCCGCAGGGACAGGCGGCGAAGCGACGGCCCGGCCATACTCGGCTCCCATGGACGCCACCCGTGAACTCGGCGAGTTCCTCCGCTCCCGCCGGGCCCGCCTGACGCCGCAGGACCTCGACCTGCCCGAGTACGGACCGCGGCGGGTGCCGGGCCTGCGCCGCGAGGAGGTCGCCGCCCTGGCCGGAGTCAGCGCCGTCTACTACACCCGGCTCGAACAGGGCCGGGCCGCCAACCCGTCCACAGCCGTGCTGAACGCCCTCGCCAGGGTGCTCCGGTTGGACCCGACCGAGCGCACCCACCTGCGCGACCTGGCCCGGCTCCCGAGCCGCGGGCGGGCCCGCGCGGACGGTACGGGGACCGGCATCGTGGCGCCGGGCAGTGGGGGTGCGGGTACGGCCGGGGTCGGGGCCGAGGGTGGGGCCGGGGTCGGGGTCGGGGCCGGGGGCGCTGGAGGGGTGGCGGGCGCGGGCGCGGGCGCCGGTACGACGGTGGGGGCCGTGCGCGTACGGCCCGGGCTACGGCGGCTGCTGGACGCGGTCGGCGCCGTGCCCGCGTACGTCCTCGGCCCGGACATGACGGTCCTGGCCGCCAACCGGCTGGCGGGCGCGCTGGTCCTGGACCCGGTCGGTGCGAGTGTCGAGGGCCTCAACCTGGCCCGCCACATCCTGCTGGACCCCGCCGCCCGCGAGCTCTACCCGCAGTGGGCCGACGTGGCCCGGCAGACCGTGGGCTTCCTTCGGTTCTCCGCCGGCCGGTACGGCGGGCAGCCCGGGTTCGCCGCGCTGATCGCCGAACTGTCCGCCGGAAGCACGGAGTTCCCGGCCCTCTGGGCGGCCCACGAGGTGCGCGAGAAGACCTGGGGCAGCAAGCGGTTCCGCCACCGCGTGGTCGGCGAGTTCGAGCTGCACTACGAGACCATCGGCCTGCCCGGGGACGAGGGCTGCTCCCTCGTCATCCTCAGCCCGGACCCGGACAGTGCGGACGACACCGCACTGCGGCTGCTGGGCAGTTGGAGCGCCGAGGCACCGGCGCGGCGGCCCGCGGGGCGGTGAGGCGGCCCGGCCGTCCAGGTCGGGCCTGCGGGGTCGGTGGGGCCTGCATGGCCTGCGGGGTCGGTGGGGCCTGCAGGGCCTGCGGGGTCGGTGGGGCCTGCAGGGCCTGCGGGGTCGGTGGCCGGTGGGGCCGGGAAGCCGGGTGGGTGGGCCTACCGGCCGGGGTCAGGCCGGCCACTGCGCGGAGCGCAGGGCCCGGCTGAGGGTCGGCGGCACCAGGGCGACAGCCAGCAGGACGGCGAACAGCCGCAGGGTGGTCCCGGGTTCGAGGTGGTCCAGCAGCAGGCCCGCCCCGAACGTCCCCGCCGGTATGCCCAGCATGAAGACCGTCATGGTCGCCGCGATCACCCGGCCCCGCAGGTCCTCCGGAACCTGCTGGAAGATCAGCACGTCCACCATCACCCGCAACGCCGGCACCCCGAGCATCATCGCCGCCAGCGTCACGAAGACCGCGACCGGACCACCCGCCAGTGTCGGCACCAGGAACAGCGGCACGGTCACCCAGGCCACCGTGACCAGCAGCCGTCCCGGGAGCATCAGCCGGTGCAGCCGGCGCACCACCAGCGCACCGAGCAGGCCACCGACCGCCTCCCCCGCGAGCGCGAGCCCGATCCCGCCGCTGGAGGTGCCCCCGTCGCGCAGCAGCACCATCACCGGCAGCAGCATCGCGGACCCGGCCAGGTTGAGCAGGAACGGCACCAGCAGCGTGACCCGCAGCCGGGCGTCGGCCAGCAGGTACCGCAGCCCCGCCGTCGCCCCGCCGGAGCGGCCGCCCTCCCCGGCAGCAGCGTTCGGGCGGCTCTCGAAGCGGACGGCCCACGCCGCGAGGACGGCCAGCAACGAGGCCACGACCGTGCCCAGGAACGGGACCGCCCGGCCCATGCCGAGCAGCAACCCGGCCAGCGGCGGACCGACCAGCGACGCGCCGCTGACCCGCACCTCGTCCTGGGCCAACGCCTGGCGCAGCTGCTCGGGCGGGACGACGGAACGCAGCACCAGCATCCGGACCGGGCCCGAGTACGCCATGGTGGCGCCGAGCACCGCGCCGACCAGCAGGGTGTGCGCGACCGTCAGGCAGTGCAGGGAGAGCGCGACCGGGATGCTGAGCGCGGCCAGCAGCCGCGACGAGTCGGCGATCAACAGGATCCGGCGGCGGTCGTGTCGGTCGGCGACCGCACCACCGTGGATGCCGAGCAGCAGCGAGACGGTGAACTGGACGGCGCCGAAGGCCCCGGCCAGCGACGGCGAGCCGGTCATCGCCAGCAGCATGAGCGGGTACGCGGTGTCGGCGATGCAGGTGCCGAGCATGGCGGAGGCGGCGCCGCCCCAGAGCAGCTGGAACCGCCAGTTGCGGTGCAACGGGACGAGCGTGGGGGTCGGCGCGACGGTGAAGTCGGACGTGGGGGCTGGTGTGGGCGCGGCGGCGAGGTCGGGCGTGGGGGCGGGGCCCGGCTCGGCGTCGGGCGCCGGGTGGGTCCTACCGGTGGACGTGCCGGTGATGCCGTCATCTGCCGTGACGCCGCTGGTCTCCGTGGTGCTCGTGTCCGTCGACCGCGCCGCGTCTGCTGCCCTGGCCATGCCCCCGCCTTTCACCCGAACGTAGATGCTCACGCATCTGCAACCATTCACGATTGCGTGAATGGTTGCAGATGCGTGATTGATTGCGCAAGCGTTGACGTTCTGAGAAAGTGTCAACGTGTCTGATCAGGTGAAAGAGCGCGAGATCAAGGACGTTGCGACCCTGAAGGCCCTCGCGGACCCCGTCCGGCTGGCGATCCTCAACGCCCTCTACAAGCGCGAGCCGTCGCCGCTGTCCGTCAAGGAGATCGCGGCCGAACTCGGCGACACCCCGACCAAGCTGTACCGGCACATCAAGCAGCTGGAGCAGGTCGGTCTGATCATGGTCGCCGAGACCCGGCTGGTCTCGGGCATCGTGGAGAGCCGCTACCGCAACGCGCAGAAGTCACTGCGCCTCGCCCCAGAAGTCTTCGCCGACGACACCTCGAAGCACCCCGAGGTGCTCGGCGCCCTGCTGGCCGCGATGGACCTGGTCCGCTCCGACTTCGAGCTCAAGTACCTCACCGACCGGCTGGAGCTGCCCGCCGGGCCGGACGGCAGGCCCCGGGCGTCCTCCCAGTTCAGCCACTTCTCCATGCGGCTCCGCCCCGAGCGGGTGATCAAGCTGCGCAACCAGCTCGGCGTGATCCTCGACGAGTTGGCGGAGGAGGGCGACAGCGCGGACGAGGACGCCATCGACGTCACCCTGTTCACCCTGCTCTACGCGACGAAGTCCGCGCCCCCGCCGGCCCGGCCCGGCCACGCCGACGTCACCTGACGTCACCCCTGACGGCACCTGCCGGGGTCTGCCGGCATCCGGCGGCGTCTGACCGACTCTGACGGCACCTGTCGGCACCTGCGGCACGGTCAGCCCACGCCTCGCCCCGACCCCGCTCCGGCTCCGGCTTCGCAGGCCCGTCCGGTCGGACGGTCAGACGTAGCGCTCCAGGATGGACGATTCTGCGAGCCTCGACAGTCCCTCCCGTACCGAGCGGGCCCGGGTCTCGCCGACGCCCTCGACGGTCTGCAGGTCGTCGATGCTGGCCGCGAGGAGCTTCTGCAGCCCGCCGAAGTGCTCGACCAGCCGCTCGATGACGGTGTTCGGCAGCCGCGGCACCTTGGCCAGCAGCCGGTACCCGCGCGGTGAGACCGCGGAGTCCAGGGACTCCGGCGTGCCGGTGTACCCGAGCGCCTTCGCCACCGTCTGCAGGTCGAGCAGCTCGGCGTGGGTGAGCGCCTCCAGGTCGGCGAGCACCTCGGTGACGGTACGGCCCTTCTTGGCGGCGCGCTCCGGGAAGTAGTCGCGGGCGACGAGTTCGCGCTCCGGCTCGACGCCGGCGATCAGCTCGTCGAGCTGGAGCGAGAGCAGTCGCCCGTCGGTGCCCAGCTCCAGCACGTACCCGGCGATCTCGGCGGCGATCAGCCGGACCATCTCCAGCCGCTGGACGACGGCGGAGACGTCCCGGACGGTGACGAGGTCCTCGATCTCCAGCGCGGAGAGCGTGCCGGCGACCTCGTCCAGCCGCAGCTTGTACCGCTCCAGGGTGGCCAGCGCCTGGTTGGCGCGGGAGAGCACGGTGGTGGAGTCCTCCAGCACCCGGCGGCTGCCGTTGACGTACATGGCGATCAGCCGCATCGAGTGCGAGACGGCCACCACCGGGTACCCGGTCTGGCGGTTGACCCGCTCGGCGGTCCGGTGACGGGTGCCCGTCTCGTCGGTGGGGATGTTCGCGTCGGGCATCAGGTGCACCCCAGCCCGCACGATCTTGGTGCTGTCCTTGTCGAGGATCACCGCGCCGTCGAGCTTGCACAGCTCGCGCAGCCTGGTGGCGGTGAACTCGACGTCGAGCACGAAGCCGCCGGTACTGAGCGACTCGACGCTCTTGTCGAAGCCCAGCACGACCAGCCCGCCGGTGTTGGCGCGCAGCACCCGCTCCAGCCCGTCCCGCAGCGCCGTTCCCGGCGCGATGGCACTGAGGGAGGCCCGCAGCAGGGCCTCCTCGCGGGAGGACTTGTCCGCCCGGTCGCTGCCTGCCACGTGACTCCTCCGGTCGCCCCGGACCGTGTGGCACGGCGCCCGACGGTCTGTCGCTTGGTCTTCGCTGGTCTGTCTGTGTCGCTCGGTGATTCTGGAAATAGGCGCAGTACTGCACTTATTGCCAATTAGACAGGGCAAAGTCTAACTGCGTGCGGCATTAACGGGGCATGAGTCAGCGCAGTTCGTCGGAGTCGACCGGCTCCCAGCCCTCCATCAGCTCCTCCGGGATGGCCGGAACGGCCGCCGGGACAACGGCCGGACGGGCCGCGCGGGCGCCCGCTGCCGGGGCTCCGGCGGCCTCGCCGCGGGGCTTGGCCGGGCCGCGTCGGCGGCCCGGGATGGCGCGCAGGGCCTCCCCGATGTCGGCGACCTCGACCACCGTCATGCCCGCGGGGACCTTGCCCGGGTCCGGCGGGACGAGGGCGTGGGTGAAGCCGAGCCGGTGCGCCTCCGCGAGGCGGCGCTGCACACCGGTGACCCGCCGGACCTCGCCGGCCAGGCCGACCTCGCCGATCGCCACCAGGTTGCTGGGCAGCGGGGTGTCGGACGAGGAGCTGGCGACCGCCAGGGCGATGGCCAGGTCGGCGGACGGCTCGGTGAGCTTCACCCCGCCGACCGTCGCCGTGTAGATGTCCTGCTTGCCGAGCTTCACGCCGCCGTGCCGCTCGACCACGGCGAGGATCATCGCGATCCGGGGGGACTCCAGGCCGGAGGTGGTCCGGCGGGGCGAGGGGATCTGGGAGTCCACCATCAGCGCCTGGACCTCGGCGACCAGTGGCCGGCGGCCCTCCAGGGTGACGGTCAGGCAGGTGCCGGGCACGGGCTTGTCACGCCTGGTCAGGAACAGGCCGGACGGGTCGGCGAGGCCCGCGATGCCCTCGTCGTGCAGTTCGAAGCAGCCGACCTCGTCGGTGGCGCCGTAGCGGTTCTTGACGCCGCGGATGATCCGCAGCCGGGCGTGCCGGTCGCCCTCGAAGCTGAGCACCACGTCGACCAGGTGCTCCAGCAGCCGCGGGCCGGCGATCTGACCGTCCTTGGTGACGTGCCCGACCAGCAGGGTGGCCATGCCGCGATCCTTGGAGGCGCGGATCAGCGCGCCCGCCACCTCGCGGACCTGGGCCGGGCCGCCGGGGGCGCCGTCCAGCTCGGCGGAGGCGATGGTCTGCACCGAGTCCAGGATCAGCAGCCCGGGGTTGACCGCCTCGATGTGGCCGAGCACCGCGCCGAGGTCGGACTCGGCGGCCAGGTACAGGTGGTCGGAGAGGGCGTTGATCCGGTCGGCGCGTAGCCGGACCTGACCGGCCGACTCCTCGCCGGTGACGTAGAGGGTGCGGTGCTGCGCGCTCGCCGCCTTGGCGGCCACGTCCAGCAGCAGTGTCGACTTGCCGACACCCGGCTCGCCGGCGAGCAGCACCACGGCGCCCGGGACGATGCCGCCGCCGAGCACCCGGTCCAGCTCCGGCACGCCGGTGGTGCGGGCGGTGGCAACCTGCCCGTCCACCTGGCCGATCGGCTTGGCCGGGGAGCTGACCGGCCCGGCCGCCGTGGTCCTGATCGGGACGGCGCCGTACTCCTCGACGGTGCCCCAGGCGTTGCACTCGGGGCAGCGGCCGACCCACTTCGGCAGTTGGTTGCCGCACTCGGTGCAGCGGTACGCCGGGCGGGGCTTGGCGGTGGTCTTGGTGCGGGCAGCCATGCGGCCAACCGTAGCGGGTGGGTACGACAGCGGGGGCCGGCCGGCCGCGGCGTGAGCACGACAGCCGCCCGGACGCGGCCGCCGGCTGTCCGGAACACCACGGTGCTGTTACCCGAAAGAAGTACAAGCGCGGGGATTCCCGGGGGCGCGACGCCCCGGCTCCCTACCGTCGGAGGGTGACCACCAGGCTTGCCTCCCCCGCCTCCCCCGCCTCCGCCGGTTCCCCCGTCCTGCGGGCGTACGACCGCTGCGTCGACGGGCTCTTCACCTACTGCCTCTCCGTCCTGTGCGAGCACGACGCGGCCGTCGCGGCCCTCTGCGAGGTGCGCGACCTCGCGCTGCGGCACGGCGACCGGCCCGCCGACCCGGCGCTCGGGCGGGCCTGGCTGTACGCGCTGGCGCGGCACTGCTGCCTGGAACGGCTGGAGCGCGGCACCGGCGCGCCCGCCGAACCGCCCCCCGGCCCGGCGCAGGCCGACCGCCGCCGCGCGGAGCTGGCCTCGTTGGCCTGGCCGGAGGCCGCGGGCACCGACCCGGAGCAGCGCGAGGCGCTGGAGCTGGCGGTCCGCCACCGGCTGTCGGCCACCGAGGTGGCCGCGGTGCTCGGCCGCTCCGACGGCGATGTGCAGGAGCTGCTCTCCGCGGCCGGTGCCGAGGTGGGCCGGACCAGGTCGGCGCTGCTGGTGCTCGGGGTGGGCAGCTGTCCGGTGCTGGCCCGGCTCGGCGGGGTCGGCGCGGAGAGCTGGCGCGGCTGGGTGCTCGGCCCGGCGCTCCGGCGCGAGCTGGTGCAGCACGTGGTGGACTGCCCGACCTGCCGGGGCACCGCGGAGCGGGTCGGCGGCGAGCTGGGAACCGGCCTGGCCGGGCTGCCGGGGCTGCCGCTGCTGGCGGCGCCGGTCCCGGTCCGGCTCGGCGGCACCGCGGCGCAGCTGCCGGACGGGGCGGCCGGGGCGGCCTTCCTGGCGGGGGCGGCGGCCGGGCGCCGGGCGACCGCACCGGCCGCCTGGTCGGGCGGGGAACCGTCCGAGCCGCGGTTCGACCAGCGCGGGTTCCCCCGGCACCGGGCGCCGTCCGCCGGGCGGTCGCTGGTGGTCCGTCAGCGGGTGGTGACCACCGGGGTGCTCGCGGCGGTGCTGACCGCGCCCATGGTGGCGCTGTGGGCGGCACAGCGGGACGGCGGTGGGACGGACGCGTCGGCGGCGGTGTCCTCCGTCCGGGTGGCGCCCGGCCCGGTGAAGGGCCCTCCGAAGGTCCCGGCGCAGCCGGCCGCGGCGCCGGTCGTCCCGGTGGTCCCGCTGGTGCAGGCCGGGTCGGCGGGGTCGGGTGACGTTCGGCTGGTCGGCGCCGTGACTGCAGAAACGTCTTTCCCGGCGGTTCGCGGGGCGGTACTGCCGGTCCTGGCCGTCCCCGTCCCTCCCCGGGTACCCGTCCCCGGACCGTCCGTTCCCGGCACCGGCGACTCCGCCGCGGCCGGCTGGCTGACCGTCGAGGCGCAGGAGTACGGCAGCCGCACCGTGATCACGCTCACCAACGCGGGAGGCACGGCGATCGCCTGGCACGCCGTGGTGGACGCCGACTGGCTCCGGCTCAGCCGGGACTACGGCACGCTGGCCCCGGGCCAGCGGATCACCGTCACCGTCACGGTCGACGACACCCGGGTGCCGCCCGGAACGTGGACGGCGCGGATCGCCCTGCCGCCCTCCGAGGCGGTGGTCACCCTGGAGGGCGGCCCCCGGAACCGCGGCGGCGAGGAACCGACCGATGCGCCCACCCCCATGGACCCGTCACCGGCCACCCCGACGGACGGTCCCGCGCCGAGCTCCCCCGATCCGGCCTCCGGCACGCCGTCCACCCCGCCGTCGCCGGAGCCGTCGACCCCCTCGCCGCCCTCCTCCCCGTCCTCCCCGTCCCCCGCACCGACCGGGCAGGCGAGCGGGCAGCCGGCGGACCCGGCCCCGCAGCCGGCTCCCGCCACCGGCGCGGGCGCGGGCGGCGGGACTCCCGGCCCCTGAGCCGCATCGCCCCGCCTCCCGGGGCCCGCCGGTGGGCCGTCAGCCGGACAGGCCGGAGAGGGCGTCGCCGACGTACGTCGCGCCGAGGACGACCAGCAGCACCGTCACGATCGCGCTGTTGTGGGTGGACATCCAGGCCTTCCACTCGCCGAGCAGCTTCGCCGAGTCGCTGCCCGCGCCCGCGCCCGAGCCCGCGCTCCCGCTCCCGCTCCCGAGGAGGTGGACGCCGAGCGGGACCAGGGTGCACAGCGATCCCACCAGCACCATCAGCACGGCCGCCGCCGTCTTCCCGGCGGGCGACGCGTCACTGGTGGCGATCGACACGCCGCCGGCGACCGTCAGCAGCAGGTTCTTCGGGTTCGCCGCCACCAGCATCGTCGCCAGACCGGCCGCCCTGGCCGGGGTGAACCGGTCGACCGCCCGCATCCACGCGGGCGGCGCGATGACGTGGCCCTCGCGCGGCCGGCCCCGCCACTGCCTGGCCCCGATCAGCAGGAACAGCACGCCGACCGCCAGCTTCACCCACCAGGACCAGGTGGGCCTCGGGCCACCGGTGTCCAGCTCCGAACCGGCCACCACCACGAGGGTGGTAAGGGCCGCCAGCGCCACCACCCAGCCGACCGTGAAGGCCGTGCCGTTCACCGGACCCCGGGGAGTGGCCAGCATCAGGATCACGGCGATCAGCGCGAGCGGACTGATCGCGACGCCGACGGCGGGGGCCAGCACCTGCCCGATCGCGTCGCCCATGGAACTCCCTCCGTACGTCGGGGGCACCCCCGACCGGTCCGGCCGGTCGGGCGGGTCCGGCAGGTCCGGCGGCCGGCGCGCGCCCGCCGCTGCCCGCCCTGGCCCGCCGTCGCCCGCCACTCGCCTACCTCGGGTGGATCGGCGGCAGCCGGTACGAGCCGTCCAGCACCGCGGCACCCGGCTGGTACATCCGGATCATCGGCCGGAACTCCCCCGCCGGGGTGGGCAGCCAGTTCGCGGCCTCGTCCGGGTCGGTGGGCCGCTCGTGCTGGAGCACCAGGGTGAGCGAGCCGTCCGCGCCGCGGACCAGCCCGCCCGTACGGTCACCGACCGAGTAGCGGTCGATCGGGTTGGCGACCAGGAAGTAGTCGGGGACGTCGTACATGGTGATCGACCAGAACGCGTCCACCGGCGGCTCCTCGTCGAAGCGCAGCGTGTACGAGTGGGCGCCGGTCAGCAGCCGGCCCTCGGAGTCGTGGTAGACGCTGGAGTACGCGGCCTCGTAGGCGTGGTTGCCCCACAGGCCCACCCGGGCCGCGACGGCGCGGGTGAGGTAGGCGGCCCGCCGGTCGGGGATCCGCCACTGCGGGTCGTCGAGGGTGCCGGGGCCGAAGTGGTCGAGGTTGTAGTCGAACAGGTGCAGGTTGCCGGTCCACTCGCCGGCGTTCAGGCCCTCGGGCGGGCGACTGGCCGCCTCGATCCGTTCCCGGCCCGCCGTGAGGCCCTTGGCCAGGGCATGCGTCCAGTCCGGTGCGGCGTCCAGGTACGGGGAGCGGCCCTCGTCCAGCAGCCCGAGCGGGGCGAACCGGCGCTGGTAGCCGGCGTCCGGCGCGGCGGGAGGGAAGGCCGCCATCCACAGCCGCAGCTGTTCGAAGAAGCGCATCTCCTCCGGGACGGCCGGGTCCGGCTGCGGGATGCCCGCGTACACCCCGCCGGGCTCCAGCGGAGTCAGCGTCAGCTCCCGCTGGAGATCCCGCACCCGGGGCAGGTCCGCCGGACCGGCGCAGGCGAAGCGCCCGACGACCGTGGAGACCGTGCTCGGACAGACCACCACCCGGACGCCCTCCGGAGGGGTGCCGTGCCACCCGGGCGGGGCGATCAGCCAGCGCTGCTCGGCCGTGCCGGTGGCCCGGCGGCCCAGGTAGGCGAAGTTGTTGGTCCAGGCGTCGACGAACTGCAGCACGTAGTACGCGCCGGCGGCGTCCGGCACGTGCAGCAGCAGCGGGCCGCCGGACAGGTCCAGCTGGGCCACCGAGTAGACGGTGTCGTTGTTGACCGAGGCGAAGTCGTCCCCGGCCCGGGCGAGTTGCCGCGCGTGCCCGAACAGGTTGAAGTCGGCGGCGGGCATGGAGGCGACGCCCCCGGTCCGGAGGTCGTCGACCTTGCCGAGGTCGTACACCAGCGGATAGCCGTAGATGTAGGCGTCGGCGGCCAGGGTCTCCAGGTCGGGCTGGGACATGTCGCTCCCTCGGGTTCGGGGTGGCTCGGGATGCGGGCCGGTCGGGCCCGGGTTCAGCGCCGCACGGTCGGCTGCGGGCGCTCCCGGTGACCGTCCCGCGCCACCGGGCCGGACGGCACCGGGCCGTCCTCGCGGCTCATCGGGCACGCCCGGGCGTGGCGGCGGCGGCCCCCGAACCGGCCGGCGAGCCCCGGGCCCGCCTGCACGGTCTCCGGGTCGGCGAGCGCCGGGCTGCCCATGGTGAGGACTCCTCTGGATGACTGACCGAATCAGACAATCAAGACATACCAGTACGGACGGGATGCTGGGCGGCACCCGCCGGTCCGGCATGTCGGCACCCCGGCAGAGTCACCGGCAGGGGCGGCAGCAGCCCGGCAGGGCCGGCGGCTACCCGCCCGGCGGTCCGGGAGTTCGCTCTCCGCGTGGTCCGCCACGAGTGAACGGAAGCGTTGCCGGGCCCCGGCCCGGAGAGGCTGGGGGCATGAAGATCCTCATTCTCGGCGGCTCGCAGTTCCTCGGCCGGGCCTACGTCTCGCAGGCACTGGCCCGCGGGCACGAGGTCACCACCTTCAACCGCGGGATCAGCGGCGCCGACCTGCCCGGCGTCGAGGCCGTGCACGGCGACCGGACCGACCCGGCCGATCTGGCGCGCCTGGTGGCCGGGCGCCACTGGGACGCCGTCGTCGACACGGCCGGCCAGCAGCCCCACGACGTGGCCCGGTCGGCCCGACTGCTGCGCGACCACACCGACCACTACACCTTCGTCTCCTCCGTCCACGCCTTCGCCGACTGGCCCGCCGCGGTCGTCGACGAGTCCTCGCCCACGCACCCCTGCCCCGCCGACACCCCGCCCGACCAACCGCCGGGCAACGCGCTCAAGGCCGGCTGCGAACGCGCCCTGCTGGAGAACTTCGGCGAGCGGTCGCTGATCCTCAACTGCGGACTGCTGATCGGCCCGCACGAGCCGGTCGGCCGGCTGCCCTGGTGGCTGGAGCGGATGGCCCTCGGCGGGCGGGTGCTCGCGCCCGGCGACCCCGGCCGCACCGTGCAGCTGATCGACGCCCGCGACTTCGCCGACTTCGGCCTCGACCTCCTGGAACGCGGGGAGACCGGGCGGTACGTCACCACCGCGCCGGCCAGCCGGACCACCTACGGCGAGTTCCTGGAGCACTGCGTCCGGGCCACCGGCTCCGACGCGGAGCTGGTCTGGGCGGACGACACCGCTCTGCTCGCGGCCGGCGTCCAGCCCTGGGTCGAACTGCCGCTCTGGGCGCCCGACCTCCCGGACTGGCACGGCACCTGGCGACCCGACGCGTCACGGGCCGCCGCGGCCGGGCTCCGCAACCGGCCGCTCGCGGACACCGTCCGCGACACCTGGACCTGGCTGCAGGAACGCGGTCCGTCCACCCGGCCGTGGGCGCAGGGTGACCTTCCGCTCGGCATCGACCCGGAGAAGGAGCGCCGGATCCTCGACCGGGACGCCTCCTGAGGTGGACCGGCCGAACCCGGGCAAGGCCACCGGGCCACTGCCGGTGGGGAAGCGGCCGGCAGACGTGGGCCGGCCGGGCCCTGGCGGGACCACCCCCGCCCGGACCCGGCCGCCGGCCCGGCTCGCCCGGTTCACCCGGCTCGCCCGCCGCGTCAGTGCGTCCGGCGGGTGACCAGCTCCGCCAGTGCGAGCAGTTCGTCGGCGGCCGAGGGCGCCGACACCGCCGCCGCGAGGTGGGCGATCGCCGCCGCCATCCGCTCGCAGGACTCGCCCTGGGCCCAGCTGCGCCCGCCGGCCCGCTCCACCGCTTGGGCGGCCCGCTCCAGCTCCCGGGCGCTCAACGGCCGGTCGAGGGCGTACAGCTCCGCCAGATCGGCGCCGGCCGCCGTCCCCGAGCCGAGGGCGAAGACCACCGGCAGGGACTTCTTCCGGGCGGCCAGGTCGGCCCCGACCGGCTTGCCGGTGACCGCCGGGTCGCCCCAGATGCCGATCAGGTCGTCGATCAGCTGGAAGGCCAGGCCGATCTCCCGGCCGAAGGCGTCCATCGCCTCGACCGCGGACGGCTCGGCGCCCGCGTAGAGCGCACCCAGCGCGCAGGCGCAGCCCAGCAGCGCACCGGTCTTGGCCTCGGCCATCGTCAGGCACTCGGCCAGCGAAACGTCACTGCGCTGCTCGAAGGCGCAGTCGGCCTGCTGGCCCGCGCAGAGCTCGACCACGCAGTCTGCGAGGCGGCGGACCGCACCCGGCGCCGCCGGGTGGCCGTCCTCGGCGAGGATCCGCAGGGCCAGCGAGTGCATGGCGTCCCCGGCGAGGATGGCCTCGGTGGTGCCGAACACCCGCCAGGCGGTCGGCCGGTGACGGCGGGTCTGGTCCCGGTCGATGACGTCGTCGTGGAGCAGGGTGAAGTTGTGCACCATCTCCACCGCGGCGGCGGCCCGGACCGCCGGGTCGGGCCCGCCGCCGACGGCCTGGGTGGCCGCCAGCACCAGGGCCGGCCTGATCGCCTTGCCCGAGCCGGTGGTGGTGGCCGGTGTACCGTCCGCCTCCCACCAGCCCAAGTGGTAGCCGGCGACCAGTCGCATCGACTCCGGCAGGGTGCCGACGGCCGCCCTGAGGGCCGGGTCGACCGCGACCTTCGCCCGGGCCAGCACCTCGGCGGCCTCGTTGCCCTCCCGATGATCACGCTCCAACGCGAAGATCCCCATCTGGTCCCTCCCCCACTCTGGCCGGCCACCTGCGGCGGGGCCGGCGACTGTGCCGGACCGCCGCACCGGCCGCCGTACGGTCGGCCCGGGCACGGGCCGACTCCGCTCCGGTCGGGACGCTCGCCCGCCGGGATTCGCTTGCCGTCCGCTGCACGGTGTGGTGTCCCGGGCCGGTGCGCCGGACGGAGCGCACCGGCCCGGCCCCGGGTCGGTCGTGGGGCGGGGCCGATCACGCCCCGGTGGTCGCCGCCAGGGCCCGTACGCCTGCGGGGCCCGGGCAGGACGGCTGCTGCGCCGGCAGCGGCCCAGCCCGCGCGGGAATGCCGATATCCGTCCCGGTCGACATCGAAGGAGCCCTCCCCGTGAAAGCATTCGGAGCACGTGACGCAATGAGCATCCCGTTGCACCACTCATGCTGAGGCCATTCGAGTGAGATCCGCAATCACTCATACGAGTGATCAATAGGTCAGGATAAATAGGACGACAAGCACATTCGGCCGATTGTCATTCGGTCATTCGCTCGAATCCCGCCGCGCCCCGACTCGACGGATCGCACCCCGCCCCGGCGACCGCGCGCGACGTGTCCGCACCCCGACCGCACCCCGACCGCGCCCCGCCGGACCGCGCCCCCACGGCGCCCGCACCGACCTCCGCTCCGGCGCCGGCGCGCCACCCCCGCGCAGGCCGCCCGATGTTCACACGGCCGCAACCTTCGAGCCGCGCCGTAACACGGCCGAAGCACATCACCAACAGCCTTTCAACCGACGGGAGTTGAGGATCCGTCCGGACGCGTCCCGGCCCGGCCGCGGGCCCCGGACCCGCAGCCCGCGCCTGGCGCCCGGAACAACCGCCGACCCCCCGTTCACCGGGGCCCCGGCGACCGCTAAGGTGCCACCTCAAGGGCGTGGCAGAGGCGATGGCCGGCCGCGGCCCTGGCCCTCCCCACTGCTGTGCCCATGTCCTGGGAGACCCCCGTGAGCGCCCCCGTACGCGTCTGGCTGAACCGCACCTACTCCGAGAACGTCTTCTTCATCGATCAGCTGCGCGCCGCCCCGCGCCCGGTCGAGATCCATGCCACGCATACGGACCCGGACTCGCCGGTCCTCGCCGCCGCCGACTTCGGCTCACTCGAACCCGATCGACTGAGCCCCGAGGCCTATGTGGAATTCGCACTGGAATTCTGCGCCCGCCGACAGATCGACGTCTTCGTCCCCCGAGTCGGCCAGCTCGCCGTCGCCGTGCGCCGCCGGGACTTCGAGGCCGTCGGCACGGCCCTGGTCTGCCCCTCCGCCGCCGCCATCGCCGTGTTCGAGTCCAAGACCGACGGCTACGCGGCGATGGACACCATCGGCCTGCCCACCCCGCTCTGGCGGCACGTCCGCACCGCCGAGGAGCTGCTCGCCGCCGTCGAGGAGATCGAGGCCGACGGCGGCCGCCCCTGCCTGAAGCCCGCCACCGGTGCCGGCGGCGAGGGGTTCCGGATACTGACCCGGGAGCCCTTCGGCCTGCGCCGGCTGGCCGGCGCGCCCGACGCCACCGTCCAGCTCGATCAGGTCGCGGCCGCGCTCGCCGCCTCGGGCGGGTCCGCCGACCTGCTGGTGATGCCGTACCTCGACGGGCCCGAGGTCTCGGTCGACTGCCTCGCCACCGCGGACGGCCGCCTGCTCACCGCCGTCGGCCGGGCCAAGCGGGGCCGCCGGCGGCACTTCACCACCGACCCCGCGTACCTGGAGCCGACCCGTCGGCTGATCGAGGCCTTCGGCGTCTCGTACCTCTCCAACGTGCAGTTCCGCCACCACCGCGGCCGTCCGGTGGTGCTGGACGTCAACACCCGGCCGTCCGGCGGCCTGCACCAGCTCCGGCTGTGCGGCCTGAACCTGCCCTGGGCGGCGGTGCAGCTGGCCCTCGGCGAGGCGCCGGCGCAGCTGCCCGAGGTGGAGTTCCTCGGCGCCGACTACACGCTGGTGTCCGGCGTCCAGCCGGTGCTGCCGCGGCAGACCCTGCTGCCCCGCCAGGCACCCGCACCCGCCTGCGAGCGGACGGCCGCGCCGGTGCCCGCGTTCGAGCAGGTCGCTCCGGTGCTCGGCCTGGTCTGACCCGCGCCGGGACGGACCGGCCGGGCGTTCAGTCCCCGGTCGGCCCGTTCCAGTCGAGGGTCGGCGGCAGCACGCCCTCCAGGGTGAGCAGCCAGCGCTTGACCTCGATGCCGGCCGGCCCGCCGCCGAAACCGCCGATGCCGTCCGCCGCCACCACCCGGTGGCACGGCACGAGCAGCGGCAGCGGATTGGCGCCCATCATCTGGCCGACCGTCCTGGCCGCCAGTCCGGGCTCCACCACGTCCTCGAACACCCCGCTGCGGGCGGCGAGTTCGCCGTACGTCACGGTCCGGCCGTACCCGGTGTCGGCCAACAGCCGCTCCAGCACCCTCCGGTGCGGCCCGGAGGCGAACCGCCAGTCGATCGGCAGCCCCAACTCCCTTCGCCGACCGGCGAAGTACTCGGCCAGCCGGCCGCGCACGGCCCGGATCCTCTGCTCGTCGGTGCACCGCGGCACCCCGATCGGCAGCCCGGCCGTCGACTCGCCCACGTAGGAGGACAGGGCCACCCCGAGCGGTGTCACCGCCAGCTGCATCGGGCCGCTCGGCAGCGGTGTGTCGACCGCGACCCAGGAGATGTCCATACCGGCAAACTACCGCGCCGGTCCGACAGTCCGGGCGGAACGCCGACGGCCGGGGCAGCGGTCCCGCCGCCCCAGCCGTCCGGCCCCGCGGGCGCGCACGCGTCCAGCGGGTGCGTCCTGCCGAAGGGGTGCTACAGGTGCGTCCTGAGGTGCTCCGACAGACCGCGGCACCACTCCACGAGCTCGCCGCGGTGGTGCGGCTGCCCCTCGCAGAGCGCCCTCACCTGCGCGTCGGAGAGCTGATCCGGGCCGGGCTGCTCCAGCATCGACGACATCTGCCGCAGCACCGTCGCCAACCGCTCGGCATCCGTGTGGCTCAGCACCACCAGTGCCTCGGCGTGACCGATCGTGACAGAACCAGGCATCGCGACCTCCTCCTAGGGGCCCCCGGTCCACCGTACGACCGCCCCCGCCCGCACGCCCACCGGCGGCCGGACCGCGGCCGGACCGCAGCCGGGCGCGTGCGGTGCAGGCGGGCGCGTCCGGTTCGGGCGCGCGGGGCGTCGGGCGCCGAGGAGTCAGGCGCGCGGGCCGCGGGGCTGCTCGGCGCGCTCCGCGTTCCGCTCCTTGATCCGCACCGCTTCCTTGCGGACCTCGGCCTGGGTGGCACGCTCCCGCTGAAGCCACTCGGGGCCGTCCGCCTTCAGCGCCTCGATCTGCTCGGTGGTGAGGGCCTCCGTGACGCCGCCGCGGGCGAGGCCGGCGATGGAGACGCCGAGCTTCGCCGCGACCACGGGTCGGGGGTGCGGACCGTTGCGTCGCAGTTCGAGCAGCCACTCGGGCGGGTCGGCCTGCAGCGCACTCAGCTCGGTGCGCGAGACGACACCCTCCTGGAACTCGGCGGGGGTGGCTTCGAGGTACACACCCAGCTTCTTCGCCGCGGTGGCGGGCTTCATCGTCTGGGGGGTTTTGTGCGGCGTCATGCTGCAAGGGTATCGAGCGCGTGCGCTACCCCCGACCACGGCGGGTAACCTGGCGGAGTGACTGGCTCGGATGCATCCCCTTCGTTCCGCCTCGCGTACGTCCCCGGGGTGACGCCCACGAAGTGGGTGCGGATCTGGAACGAGCGGCTGCCCGGGATCCCGCTGAACCTCGTGGCGGTGACCGCCGCCGAGGCGTACGGCGCACTGCGCGGCGGCGACGCCGACGCGGGCTTCGTCCGGCTGCCGGTCGACGGCGCGGACCTCAGCGCCATCCCCCTGTACACCGAGACGACGGTGGTCGTCGTCCCCAAGGACCATGTGGTGGCCGCGGTCGACGAGGTGTCCACCGAGGACCTCGCCGACGAGCTCGTCCTGCACCCCCTCGACGACACCCTCGCCTGGGAACGGCTGCCGGGACGCCCCGCGAACGAGCGCCCGGCCACGACGGCCGACGCGATCGAACTGGTGGCGGCGGGCATCGGCGTCCTCGTCGTGCCGCAGTCCCTCGCCCGCCTGCACCACCGCCGGGACCTCACCTACCGGCCGGTGTCGAACGCCCCGGAGTCGCAGATCGCGCTGTCCTGGCCGCAGGACGCGACCACCGACCTGGTCGAGCAGTTCATCGGCATCGTCCGCGGGCGGACCGTCAACAGCTCCCGCACCCAGCCGACGCCGCCGGCCGATCCGAAGCAGCGCAAGCGGCCCGAGGCCGGCCGGTCCGGCGGCGCGAAGACGGGCACGGCCAAGTCCGGTGCCGCGAAGTCGGGCGGCCGGACGGGCGGGGGCAAGGCGGCCGGAGGGTCGTCCGGCCGGACCGCGCGCGGCGGCTCCGGCGGCGCCAAGCCCAAGGCCCCGGCCCGCGGCAAGCCCCGCCGCCGGGCCTAGGGCTGCCGGGCCCCCTCAGCGGCCGGGCGACAGCTGCCCGCGGCCGGCGATCTGCTCGAAGATCAGGTTGGTCCGGGTCTGCGCCACCGCCGGGTGGGTGGTGAGGTGGTCCACCACGAAGTCGCGCAGCGCGCCCGGGTGGGCCAGCGCGACGTGCAGCAGGTAGTCGTCGGAACCGGCCATGTGGAACACCGCCACCACACCGGGCATGTCGGGAGCGGAGTCGCGGAAGCTCTCGTTCTGCTCCCGGGTGTGCGCCCGCAACCGGACCGAGATCATCGCCTGCAGCGGCAGCCCGATCGCCTCCGGGGCGATCTCGGCCCGGAACGCACGGATGACCCCCGCGTCGCGCAGCGCCCGCACCCGCGCCAGACAGGTCGAGGGCGCGATGCCCACCGCCTCCGCGAGCGCGTTGTTCGGTGTGCGGGCGTTGTCGGCGAGGATGCGCAGGATCGCCCGGTCCACGTCGTCCAGGGGCGCCCGCCGGGCTTGAGGAATGTTCGGCACGGGGCTCAGGGTCCCTCCCCGTACCGATGATTCGCAAGGTCTTCCGCCAGGATTCCGAATGTTCTTCGGATTGCTTCCCCCGTGGGCGTCACACGTTCCATCCTGGCCGTCGATCGGATCGGCCCTCGCCACCCCACCGGACCTGCCGGCGGATCGTCCGACCCAGCGACCCGGGAGTGCTGCGCCATGATCCGAACCGACACCCTGACCGTGCCCGCCGGCCACGACCGGCCCGAGCGGCTCGACGTCGGCATGTCGCCGCTGGACGTGGCCGACCTGCTCGGTGGCCCGGCGGGCCCGGCCGAGGAACCGGACGCCGCCGACTTCGCGCTCCCGGCCGAGGGCCTCGGCAACGAGCGGCGGCTGCGCGCCCTCGACGTGATGGACGGGTACCTCACCCGCAAGCGCCGGTCGCTGCTGGGCTACCAGGCCACCCAGGAGATGGGCGACTGCGCCTTCGACCTCGGCCGGTTCATGCAGCACAACATCAACAACCTCGGCGACCCGTTCCAGAGCGGCGGCTACAAGCCGAACACCAAGGTCGTCGAACGCGCGGTGCTCGACTACTACGCCGCCCTGTGGAACGCCCAGCGGCCGTACGACGCGGCCGACCCGGAGTCGTACTGGGGGTACGTGCTGTCCATGGGGTCGACCGAGGGCAACATGTACGCGCTCTGGAACGCCCGGGACTACCTGAGCGGCAAGGCGCTGATCCAGCCGCCGGCCGGACCGACCGGCGCGCTGCGCTACGTCCAGGCGCCGCTCGAACCCGACAACCCCAACGCCCGCCGCCCGGTGGCGTTCTACTCCGAGGACACCCACTACTCGTTCGCCAAGGCGGTCCGCGTCCTGGGCGTCGAGACCTTCCACGCCGTGGGGACGGAGAAGTACCCGGACGAGTGCCCGCTGCCCGGCACCGGTGCGGGGCCCCACGAATGGCCCGTCGAGGTGCCCTCCCGCAGCGGCCCCTCCGGCCACTCCGGGGACGGCACCGGCGAGATCGACGTCGAGGCGCTCGCCGTCCTGGTGGAGTTCTTCGCCGCCAAGGGACACCCGATCTTCATCAGCCTCAACCTCGGCAGCACCTTCAAGGGCGCCCACGACGACGTCCGCCGGGTCTGCGAGCGCCTGCTGCCGATCTTCGAGGAGCACCGGCTGATCCAGGGCGCGGTGACGTACGGCAAGGACCCGGCCACCGGCGAACCGCTGGTCGACCTGCGGCGACGGTTCTGGATCCACGTGGACGGCGCCCTCGGTGCCGGGTACGCGCCGTTCCTGCGGATGGCCGCCGCGGAGCCGGAGCGGTTCGGCTGGACCCCCGACACGGACCTCCCCGAGTTCGACTTCGGCATCACCCTGCCCACCCGCGAGTTCGGCGACCTCGACATGGTGTCCTCGATCGCCATGAGCGGCCACAAGTGGCCCGGCGCACCGTGGCCGTGCGGCATCTACATGACCAAGGTCAAGTACCAGATCTCCCCGCCGTCCCAGCCGGAGTACATCGGCGCGCCCGACACCACGTTCGCCGGCTCGCGCAACGGCTTCTCCCCGCTGGTGCTCTGGGACCACCTCTCCCGCCACTCCTACCAGGACCAGGTCGACCGGATCCGCAAGGCCCAGGACCTGGCCGCCTACCTGGAGCAGCAACTCCACCGCCTGGAGAAGGAACGCGGCATCGACCTCTGGCCGGCCCGCACCCCGGGTGCCATCACCGTACGGTTCCGCAAGCCCAGCCCCGCACTGGTCGCCAAGTGGTCGCTCTCCAGCCAGGACGTCCTGCCCGACCCCCACGACGAGTCCACCCGCCGCAGCTACGTCCACGTCTTCCTGATGTCCTCGGTCGACCGCTTCAAGCTGGACGCCCTCCTCGCCGACCTGGCCGAGGACCCCGCCATCCTCGGCACCACCCAACAGGTGACCACCCGATGATCGGGCGTCAGACATACGTCGCCGCGACGCGCACCGGCACGGGTGTCACAGCAGCGCCGTAACCTCACGCCGTGCCCAGTGACGCCGACTCCCCCGCCCACCCCTGGCGAGAACTGCTCCAGCGCTGGAGCGTCGAGTGGCTCGACCCGGTTCTCCACGAGCAGGAGCGGCGCGAGCCCTTCCCCGCGGCCGTCCGTACTGCCCGCTGGCTGGGCGGAGCAGGCGCCACTGCCGGGGACATCGCGGCCCTGGAAGCTCGGCTGGACGCCACGCTCCCGCCGAGCTACCGCCAGTTCCTCCAGGTCAGCAACGGGTGGCTCGACACCACCAGCTGGATCGAGCGACTCCTCCGCACCACAGAGGTCGGCTGGGCCCGCGACGTGGACCCGGCCCTGATCGGCCCGTGGATCGAGTCCGGCTCCGAACTCCCGGTCCCGGACGAGGAGTACTTCGTCTACGGGGACGGGCAGGACTGCGCCTCGATCCGGACGGAGTACCTCCCCCACATGCTGAAGATCAGCCACACGCCGAACGCGACCGACGCCTACCTGCTCAACCCCTGCGTCGTCACCCCGGAAGGCGAGTGGGAAGCCTGGTACCTGGCCCACTGGCTCCCCGGAGCGACCCGCTACCGCTCCTTCTGGGACCTCATGAACGACGAGTACGAGACCTTCCGCGGAGAGGGGTAGCACCAGCTGGGGCACTGCCCGACCAACGACGAAGGGCCGGCCTCCGAGGATCATCCTCGTGGGCCGGCCCTTCTCGTATGTCCGGAAACGAGCCCCCTGTCGGGTTCGAACCGACGACCCCCGCTTTACAAGAGCGGTGCTCTGGCCAGCTGAGCTAAGGAGGCGCGGTAGCCGTCCGCGGCGGGCCACGGCGGTACCACGGGCAGTGTACCGGGACGGGGCCGGGCGGTGCCGCTGGATATCGGGTGCGGCGGGGGTTCGGGTGATCTGTCCGGGTTGTGATCGGACTGATGCCTAATTCGGCCACCTGTGGGGGCTGACAACCGGATGAACGGACGGGTACCGTCACGAGGAGCCGACTCGCACAAGTGGTACAGACCACTGCGGGCGGGCGGCGCGACAACCCAACCTTTACTCGGATCGTCCGGCACGTTCCTGCCGGTGAAGGAGACACAGTCATGGCTTCTGTCACGTTCGACAAGGCGACCCGGCTCTACCCGGGCGGCAACAAGCCCGCCGTGGACGCGCTGGACCTGCACGTCGAGGACGGCGAGTTCCTCGTCCTGGTCGGCCCCTCCGGCTGCGGCAAGTCCACCAGCCTGCGCATGCTCGCCGGCCTGGAGGACGTCAACGGCGGCGCCATCCGGATCGGTGACCGCGACGTCACGCACCTGCCGCCCAAGGACCGGGACATCGCGATGGTGTTCCAGAACTACGCGCTCTACCCGCACATGACCGTCGCGGACAACATGGGCTTCGCGCTCAAGATCGCCGGCGTCAACAAGGCCGAGATCCGCACCAAGGTCGAGGAGGCGGCGAAGATCCTCGACCTCACCGACTACCTGGACCGCAAGCCGAAGGCGCTCTCCGGCGGCCAGCGCCAGCGTGTCGCGATGGGCCGGGCGATCGTCCGCCAGCCGCAGGTCTTCCTGATGGACGAGCCGCTGTCCAACCTGGACGCCAAGCTCCGCGTGTCGACCCGCACCCAGATCGCCGGTCTGCAGCGCCGTCTCGGCATCACCACGGTCTACGTGACGCACGACCAGACCGAGGCCATGACGATGGGTGACCGCGTCGCGGTCCTCAAGGACGGTCTGCTCCAGCAGGTCGACACCCCGCGCAACATGTACGACCGCCCCGCCAACCTCTTCGTGGCCGGCTTCATCGGCTCGCCCGCGATGAACCTCATCGAGGTGCCGCTGGTCGACGGCGGCGTGAAGTTCGGCGGCTCGGTCATCAACATCTCCCGCGAGGACCTGGCCGGTGTCGGCACCGACAAGACCGTGACGGTGGGCATCCGCCCGGAGCACTTCGAGATCGTCCCCGCGGGCGGCATCGAGGGCGTCGCGGTCACCGTCAACGTGGTCGAGGAGCTCGGCGCGGACGGCTTCGTCTACGGCACCACCAAGGTCGCCGGCGAGGACAAGGACATCGTCGTGCGCGTGCACGGCCGCCAGATCCCGGCCAAGGGCGCGACCATCAACGTGGTCCCGAACGGCGGCGAGCCGCACGTCTTCTCGACCAGCACGGGTGCCCGCCTCAGCTCCTGACCCGTCCGCACCACCAGCGCAACGGCCCACCAGCGCAACGGCGCAACAGCCCGCCGGCCCACCGCCCGAGCCCCGACCGGATCCCCTTCCGGCCGGGGCTCGGACGTTCTCCCCGCCCCCGCCCACCCCCGCACCGCCAACCGGCGTCCACCCGCGCCCCCTTGCGTCAACACAACGGTGGAACGAATCGGGACACGTGTCACTCATTGGGGTAACGGGCTGCGTATGTACCACCACCCACCGCTACGCTCCTGTGCGTGAAACAGCTCGTTCGCCGCATCGGCCAGACCGTCGCCCTCACGCTCCCGGTGGTCCTGGTGACCACCGGCACTCTCGCCGTCACCCGGGTTCCGTGGGCACCACCGACCGCGCTCGACCAGCAGGTGGTCGCGGCGTCCAGCGGCGACGGCACCATCGGCCGCGCCGCCACCTCCCCCAGCACCCAGGGCATGGCCCCCCAGGACGCGCTGCGCGCCGACCTGATGGAGGAGCTCCGCAGCCACAACCCGGGCACCGCGCTCGACCTGCTGGAGCGCACCATGCGGGAGAAGCCCTCCCTCACCCCGTTCTGCAGCACGCTGTCGGCCGAGCTCGGCCGGGCGGCCGTCCGCAAGTACCAGGGCGACGTCCAGCGGGCGCGTTCCTTCGCCCGCCCGGTCTGCGACGGCTCGTTCGCCTCCGGCGTGGTGGGCTGACCGAGCGGGGCTGACCGAGCGGGGCTGACCGAACGGGCCGACCGAACGGGCCGACCGATCACCACCCGCAGTCCGCTCCGGCGGACCGCGACGGGCAGTGGGGTCCGCGCCGCGCGGACCCTATTGTGTCCGCTATGACCGCAGAACCAACCCGCCCCAGCCCGCACGCCCCCGCCGTCACCCAGGCCGTGATCCTGGCCGGCGGTCAGGGCTCCCGGCTCCGCCCGTACACCGACGACCGCCCGAAGCCGCTGGTCGAGATCCCCGGCACGGGCACCCCGATCGTCGGCCACCAGCTCGCCTGGCTGGCCTCGGAGGGCGTGACGGACGCGGTGATCTCCTGCGGCCACCTCGCCGAGGTGCTGCAGGAGTGGCTGGACAACGCCGACCTGCCGCTCAACGTCACCACCGTGGTCGAGACCGAACCGCTGGGCCGCGGCGGCGGGTTGAAGTACGCCTCGCAGGCGCTCCCCCGCCCCGACCAGCCCTGGTTCGCCACCAACGGCGACATCTGGACCCGCTTCAGCCTGCGCGAGATGGCCGCCTTCCACCACGAGCGGGACGCCATGGCGACCCTGGCCCTCGCCCGCCCGCGGATCCCCTGGGGCGCGGTGGAGACCGACCAGTTCGGCAACGTGCTGGACTTCATCGAGGCGCCGCCCTCCCCGTTCCTGATCAACGCGGGCCTGTACGTCTTCGCGCCCGGCTTCCGCGAGCTGCTGCCGGACATCGGTGACCACGAGCGCACCACCTTCCCGCAGCTGGCCCGCAGCAAGCAGCTTGCCGGCTATCAGCTCCCGCAGGGCTGCTACTGGCGGGCCATCGACACCGCCAAGGACCTCACCGAGGCCGCCAAGGAGCTGGCCGCGGCCCGCAGCCACGCGTAGGGCCCGTCGGCCGGCTCCCCACGGCAGGAGGCCCCCTCCGGACCACGTCCCGGAGGGGGCCTTCCGCCTGTCGGCCGGTCAGGGCCGGTCCGTCAGGGCCGGCCGGTCAGCGCCGGTCGGTCAGACCACCTGCTGCTCCGTCTGCCGTTCCAGCCCGAGCTTGGGCAGCTCCACCGGCCCGCTGCCGAGGACGCCGCCGATCAGGCCGGGCGCGGTCGGCGAGGTGCTCCTGGGCGAGGAGCCGCCCGAGCCGCTGCCGGAGGTGCCGCGGCCGTTACCGCTGCCGCTGCCGCCGGCCGCGCCGGTGGGCGCGTGGCCGGTGCCGCCGGTGCTCGGCGAGGGCTTGGCCTTGCCGCTGCTCTTGCCCGGGGAGGGCGAGGCGGGCGGCGGGGAGCTCGCCGGCCGCGAGGGGGTGGGGGACGGGGTGGGGCTGGGCGAGGGCTTGGCCGGCGCGCTGTTGCCGGGCCACATCGGCGAGCCGAAGTCGGTCGGCGGCCTGACCGGGGTCTGCTGCCTGCCGGTGCGGACGGCCGCGCCGAGCATCGAGCCGATCAGCAGGGTGAGGCCGACGACCACCGCGGTGACGACCGCGCCGCGCCGCAGCACCCGGCGGCGCAGCGCCTCGGGTGCCGCGGTGCCGTAGCGGCGCCAGGCGTTCAGGGCGATCCGGCCGTCGAGTGAGCCGAACGGGGCGCCGGCGATCAGCAGCGGGCTCCATGCGGCGAGGAAGATCAGGTCGGGGGCGTCGTAGACCGGGACCGCCCGCCAGCTGACGGTGAACAGCAGCGCCGCGGAGAGCAGCATCCCCAGGCCGGCCGCGAGCCGCTGCCACAGGCCGAGGATGGTCAGCACGCCGACCACGATCTCGGTGAACGCCACCGCGAGGCCCGAGCCGACCGGGTGCGCCATCGCGAAGTCCAGCAGCGGGGAGGCGGCCTTCCACGGGTGCAGGGCGGAGAGCCAGCGCATCATCGAGCCGCGGTCGCCGCCGTCGAAGTACACCGGGTCGCAGAGCTTGCTGAAGCCGGCGTAGACGGACAGCGAGCCGAGTACCGCGCGCAGCGGCAGCAGGACCAGCCCGAGGTCGACCCGGCGGCCGGGCTCCCTCAGGTGCCTGGCCTCGGCGGCCGTGGTGGCGGACACGTCCGGCAGCTCGCCGTGCGGGGTCCAGGAGGCGTTGCCGGGCCGGCGAGCGGCCGCGGTGCCGGGGTGCCCGGTGGTGCCGGGTGCTCCGGACTGACGGGGCACCGCGTGCCCGTACGGCGGGATCGGCGGCAGCTGCTGGGTGTCGTCGACGGCGAGCTCCCCGGCGGGTGCCGGGACGGTGCTGAGCCGGACGGCGTCGAGCAGCTGAGTGGCCGCCAGGTCGCCGGGGGCGGCCTGGCCGCTCCAGGTGACGGCGGTGACCCGTCCCTTGCGCCGGGGGGTGCCGCCGATGCCGGCCATCGCCGGCACCTCGGTGCTCGGCAGGACGACCTGGGGGGTGACCATGGGCCGGGTGCCGAGGCCGGCCGCCCGGTACGGGTTGGCGTACGGGTTGCCGCCGCTGCGCATGCCGTACGGGTCGCCGAAGGCCGCGCCGGCGGGGGCGTCGATGAGCGGATCCACCGGGGTGACCAGCCTGACCCGGAAGCTGGCCTGGGTGCTGCTGAGCTTCGCCGGGTCGGACGGCACCTTGACCGTGTTGAGGGCGGGCCCGGAGTCTATTCCTGCCGTGCCGCCCTGCCCGGGGCGCCGAGGTGTTCTGGTGTCCACACCCCTCTAACCGGGTGACGGCCCCTAAGGACACTCTCCCGGGTGGATTCCGGGCCGGGATTTGAAGTGATCATGAGAAAACCGACCGGGCCCGAAAGGACCCGGTCGGTTCCGTTCCGAACAGCCGTCAGAGACGGTCAGCGGAGGCGATCGGCGCGGTCGGCCGGACCCGGCCGGGCGAGCCGGTCAGGCGTTCTTGGCCCGCAGCCGGGCGGCCTCGTAGAGCACGATGCCCGCCGCGACACCGGCGTTCAGCGACTCGGTGGCACCCGGCATCGGGATCCGCACCCGGATGTCGCAGGTCTCCGCGACCAGGCGGGACAGGCCCTTGCCCTCGGAGCCGGCGACGACCACCACGGGACCGGTCAGCAGCTCCAGGTCGCCGATCTCGGCCTCGCCGTCGGCGGCCAGGCCGACCACCATCAGGCCGGCCTTCTGGTAGGCCTCCAGCGCGCGGGTCAGGTTGGTCGCGCGGGCGACGGGCAGCCGGGCGGCGGCGCCGGAGGAGGTCTTCCAGGCGCCGGCCGTCATGCCGGCCGCGCGGCGCTCGGGGATGACCACGCCGTGGGCGCCGAAGGCGGCGGCGGAGCGGACCACGGCGCCGAGGTTGCGCGAGTCGGTGACGCCGTCCAGGGCCATGATCAGCGCCGGCTCGGCGTTGTCCGCGGCGTCCGCGAGCAGGTCGTCCGGGTGCGCGTACTCGTACGGCGGGACCTGGAGCACCAGGCCCTGGTGGTTGAGGCCACCGGTCATCTGGTCCAGCTGCGGGCGCGGGGCCTCCATCAGCGGGACGCCGCGGTCGTTGGCGGCCTGGAAGGCCTCGCGGACCCGGTCGTCGGTCTCGATGAACTGCATCACGTAGAGCGCGGTGGCGGGCACCCCGCCCTTGAGCGCCTCGACCACCGAGTTGCGGCCGACCACCAGCTCCGCCGCGCCGGCGCCGCCGCGCCCGCCGCGGGCACCGGCACCGGCCCGGCGCATGCCGGCCCGGGACTTGGCGTCGCGCTCGCGCTTGAGGGCCGCGTTGGCGGCACGCTGCTTCGGGTGACCCTTGCGGGCCTCACCGGGCGGCGTCGGGCCCTTGCCCTGGAGTGCCTTCCGGCTGTGGCCGCCGGTACCGACACTCGCGCCCTTCTTGGAAGTGGGGTTGCGGCGGTTCCTGCGCTGGCTGTTGCCGGCCATGGCTGTACTTCCTGTCTCTTCTGCGTCATACGGCGGGCCGCACCGGCGCCGGTGCGGCCCACCCTCACCCCGACGAGTACGGGGTTACTGGTTGTTGATGGTCCAGCGCGAGCCGGACGGAGTGTCCTCGATCACCAGACCGGCCTTGCCGAGCTGGTCCCGGATGGCGTCCGAGGTGGCGAAGTCCTTACGGGCGCGGGCCGCCTGGCGCTGTTCCAGCACCAGCTGGACCAGCGAGTCGACCACCCCGCGGAGGTCGTCGCCGTGGTCCGCACCGGCCCACTGCTCGTCGAGCGGGTCCAGACCCAGTACTCCGAGCATCGCACGGACCTCGGCGAGCCGCGCCACCGCGCTCTCCTTGTCCCCCGCGGTGAGCGCGCTGTTGCCCTGCCGGACGGCGGTGTGCACCACGGCCAGGGCCTGCGGGACGCCCAGGTCGTCGTCCATCGCCTCGGCGAAGGAGAGCGGCACCTCCGGCGCGGCGTCGACCGGGCCGCAGCCCTCGATCACCCGCTGGATGAAGCCCTCGATCCGGGCGAAGCCGGTCTCGGCCTCGCGGACCGACTCCTCGCTGTACTCGATCATCGAGCGGTAGTGCGGTCCCGCCAGGTAGTAGCGGAGCACGATCGGCCGCCAGCGCTGCACCATCTCGGAGATCAGCACCGAGTTGCCGAGCGACTTGCTCATCTTCTCGCCGGCCATGGTGACCCAGGCGTTGTGCACCCAGAAGTTGGCGAAGTCGTCGCCGAACGCCTTGGACTGGGCGATCTCGTTCTCGTGGTGCGGGAAGATCAGGTCCAGCCCGCCGCCGTGGATGTCGAAGGCCCGGCCCAGGTACTTGTGCGCCATCGCCGAGCACTCCAGGTGCCAGCCCGGCCGGCCCCGGCCCCAGGGGGTGGCCCAGCTGGGCTCGCCCTCCTTGGCCCGCTTCCACATGGCGAAGTCGCGCGGGTCGCGCTTGCCGGTCTCGCCCGCGCTCTCCGGCTGGCGGAGGTGCTCCAGCTCCTGGTTGGAGAGCGCCAGGTAGTCCGGGTAGGTGGTGACGGCGAAGTAGACGTTGCCGCCGGACTCGTAGGCGTGGCCCCGGGCGATGAGCTCCTGCATCATCTCGATCATCTCGGGGACGTGCCCGGTGGCCCGCGGCTCCACCGACGGCGGCAGGCAGCCGAGCGCCGAGTAACCGTCGTTGAAGGCGCGCTCGTTGGTGTAGGCGATCTCCCACCAGGGAGTGCCGAGCTGGCGCTCCTTCTCGATCACCTTGTCGTCGATGTCGGTGACGTTGCGCACGAACGTGACCTGGTAGCCGCGGTAACCGAACCAACGGCGCATCACGTCGAAGTTGAGGTTGGACCGGATGTGTCCGATGTGCGGGGCAGCCTGGACGGTCGCGCCGCACAGGTACATGGAGACACAGCCCGGTACAAGCGGGACGAAGTCGCGTACCTGGCGGGTGCTGGTGTCGTACAGGCGAAGGCTCACAGCGTCAAGCGTAGTGGGCCGCGGGGGGTGCCCCGCCACCTTTCCGGCGCGCTGGGGACGGCTCCGCACCGGATCGCGGTGCCCGCACTGCGGGACGTGGCGCAGCTGTGTGTAGCGATACGGACACAAACCGGTTTGTCGACCTTCTGGCATCCCCGACGAATCCGCAGGTCAGTGCGGGTGAACCGGGTCACCGGCGCCCCGCCGGCCACCGCGGACGCGCCCGGGGACGCCGCTGCCGGGAGATCCCGGCGACGGCGCCCCCGGGGGACGGGTACGCGTCAGATGTTGCCGACGACCTTCCGGGGGACCAGCCGGACGACCACCCGGACGTCGTCGGGACCGTCGAAGCCGTAGTCCTCGCCCCGGTACTTGCGGGAGAGCTCGTCGATCAGCTCCCGGCCGCCCTCGGCCGTCATCACGACCTCGCCGCGCACCTCGGCGTAGGTGTAGGGGCTGTCCGGCGGGTTGACCACCAGGCTGATCCGCGGGTCCCTGACCATGTTGAGGTGCTTGCGGCGGCCCTGGACGGTGGAGAACAGGACGTCGTCGCCGTCCCGCCGGACCCAGACCACCGACGACTGCGGACTGCCGTCGGGCTGGGTGGTGGCGACCACGGCGAAGGTCTTGCCGTCGAGCAGTTCCTTGAGCCGGTCGGGCAGTGCGGCAGCCATCTGGACCTCTTCTCGGGACGGACGGTCCGGCACCCGGACCGGTGCGCGGACTGGTACGGGCCCAAGCTACCCACCCCGCACCGGACCGCACCGCCGGACACCCGACCGGGACCGGATCCGGTCAACCCACCCGGTACACCAGGGCGGTGGCCAGCGCCGCGAGCCCCTCGGCCCGGCCGGTCAGGCCCAGCCCGTCGGTGGTGGTGCCGGAGACCGACACCGGCGCGCCGACCGCGGCCGAGAGCACGGCCTGCGCCTCGGCGCGCCGCTTGCCGATCTTCGGACGGACGCCGACCACCTGGATCGCCACGTTCCCGATCTCGAAGCCGGCCGCCCGGACGATCCGCGCCGCCTCGGCCAGCAGGGTCACCCCGGCCGCTCCGGCCCACTCGGGCCGGTCGGTGCCGAAGTGCGCGCCCAGGTCCCCCAGGCCCGCGGCGGAGAACAGCGCGTCGCAGGCGGCGTGCGCGGCGACGTCGGCGTCCGAGTGCCCGGCCAGGCCGTACTCGGAGTCCGGCCAGTCCAGGCCGGCCACCCGCAGCGGGCGGCCCGCCTCGAAGGCGTGCACGTCGGTGCCGATGCCGACCAGCGGGATGACGGGGGCGGTCGGCTCAGAAGCCATCGGAGGCCCTCCTGCGGGCGAGTACGGCCTCGGCCAGGACGAGGTCCAGCGGACGGGTCACCTTGAAGGCCTCCTCGTGCCCGGGCACCACGACGACCCGGCCGCCGAAGCGCTCGACCAGCCCGGCGTCGTCGGTGACCGGCGGCAGGCCGCCCCCGGCCTCCTCGGCCAGGGCCTTCTCGTGCACGCGGTGCAGGGTCGTGCGCAGGAAGCCCTGCGGAGTCTGCACCGCGCGCAGGGCGGCCCGGTCCGGGGTCTCCAGCACCGGTTCCGGCCCGCCGTCGGCCCGCGGGTCCACCCGTTTCACGGTGTCGGCCAGCGGGACGGCCGGCACCACGGCCTCGGCCCCGGCCCGGACGGCCGCGGCCACCGCGTCCACCACCTCGACCGGCACCAGCGGACGGGCGGCGTCGTGCACCAGCACGATCCCGACCTCCGCCGGGATGGCCGCCAGGCCGAGCCGGACCGACTCCTGCCGGGTCGCGCCGCCGGCGACCACCCGGACGTCCTTGCCGTCCAGGCCGTGGCTGTCCAGCAGCGCGACCACCTCGGCGACGCCGTCGGGCGGAGCGGCGACCACCACCAGGCCGACCGCCCGGCTGCGCGCCAGCGCCCGTACGGCGTGGACCAGCAGCGGCACTCCGCCGAGTTCCCGCAGGGCCTTCGGGGCCCCCGGGCCGAGCCGTTCGCCCCGGCCCGCGGCGGGGACGACCGCCGCCGCCGCGAGTTGTGCTGTGGCGTTCAGGTTTCGCTCCTCAGTCGCAGTGGGTATGGCCCTGCCGTGCGCATCGGGCGCCCGGCACGACCCCCTTCCGGCTGCACGTTAGTGGATGGCCCCCGCAGTGGTGGCCGTCCGCGGACATGCCGAAGCGCCCGAGGTGCTGTTGCACCACCGGGGACGACTGCGCGTCCTGGGTGGCACACCGGCATCGGGCGCCGTGGCATGCAGAGTGCTGCGACTACGAGGCGAGGACCTCGTCGAGCAGCGTCTCCGCCTTGTCCTCGTTGGTGTTCTCGGCCAGCGCGAGCTCGCTGACCAGGATCTGGCGCGCCTTGGCGAGCATCCGCTTCTCGCCGGCCGACAGGCCGCGCTCGCGCTCGCGGCGCCACAGGTCGCGCACGACCTCGGCGACCTTGATGACATCGCCCGAGGCGAGCTTCTCGAGGTTCGCCTTGTAGCGGCGGGACCAGTTCGTGGGCTCCTCGGTGTACGGTGCACGAAGCACCTCGAAGACCCGGTCGAGACCTTCCTGACCGACTACGTCACGCACACCGACGAACTCTGCGTTCTCGGCGGGCACGCGCAGCGTCAGATCTCCCTGCTGCACCTTCAGCACCAGGTAGGTCTTGTCCACACCTTTGATCTGGCGAGTTTCGATGGCCTCGATCAGCGCAGCCCCGTGATGGGGGTAGACCACCGTGTCGCCAACCTTGAACGTCATGTGACAGGACCCCTTCCGTGGCTTTCCAGAATAACACGCTTTTCTGCCGACCCGAAGGGCGTTTTCGCAGGTCAGGGCGGGTCTCGGGGCTTGACAATCACCCCCATCACATGCTGCGACCGGTGTTCGAGGAGAGCTTCCCGCAGGTCGGAGGCGGTCCGAGAGCTCGACGAAACCCTTGGCAACACTCCCGAAACCGTGGTTTGATCTTGAGTTTTTGCCGCGACTCGCGCGGCGCCCCGGCAGTGACCTGCGCCACGTCCCCGGTCGACGGCGGGGACGGCCCCGCGGGCTCGGCCCGGAACCGGCCCGCCGACCCGACGGAGAACCGCCCGCGGAGCCCGCGCCGGAGCCGGCCCCGACCGGGGCCTCCCGGTGACCGGCCCGCGACACGGGGCCACCCCGTGAGAACCGGATAACTGCGGTGGGTAGTCTGAGCGCTGACCACAGACCGTGATCCACATCCGTGATCACATCCACCGTGATCCCACCCAAGGAGAAGTCGCCGCCGTGAGCCGGAGCCTTCGACGCGGCGCCATCGCCGCCCTCGTCCTCGCCGCGATCGTCCCGCTGTCGGCCTGTGCCGCCGGGAACACGCCGGACACCCTGGAGGTCAAGCCGGACAACGCGGCGACCTCGCTCGGTAACAACCTGCGGCTGAACAACATCGTCGTGGTGACCCCGGCGCGGTCCGCCGCCGGTGCGGGCGAGTCCACCACCGGTCCCGCCAACGTCACGGTGAACATCAGCAACACCGGCCAGGCGCCGACGCTGCTGAAGTCGGTCACCGTCGGCGGCGTCGCCGCCACCTTCACCGACGCCAAGGGCGCCCCGGTCGACGCGATCGACATCCCGGCCGGCGGGGCCGTGCTGATCGGCGGCCCGGACCAGCCCGGCGCCCACGTGGCCGCGGCCAAGCTGGCCACCGGCGGGTTCGTCACCACCAACTTCGCCTTCGCGGGCCCCGGCGAGGTCAGCGCCGAGGCCGCGGTCCAGCCGGCCGTCGGCCTTTACGCGGGCTTCGGCCCCAAGGCGGAGGCCCTGCCGTCCGCCTCCGCCGTGGCGCCGGCCCCCTCCCCCAGCGGGTCCGCCTCGGCCTCCGCGTCGGCCACCGCCCCGGTCCCGCCGTCCGGCTCGGCCTCCGCATCGGCCACCGGCTCCGCGACCGCGACCGGTACGCCGGCCGGTACCGCGTCGAGCAGCGCCGCCGCCGGTCACTGACCCGTGTGACGCCCGAGAGGGCCCCCGCTGCTGAGCGGGGGCCCTCTCGGCGTGCGCGCGGCCGGGGCGGCCGCCGGCCCGGCTACGGCTCGAACTTGTAGCCCAGGCCGCGGACGGTGACCAGGTAGCGGGGTGCGCCCGGGTCGGGCTCGATCTTCGCCCGCAGGCGCTTCACGTGGACGTCCAGGGTCTTGGTGTCACCGACGTAGTCGGCGCCCCAGACCCGGTCGATCAGCTGCATCCGGGTGAGCACCCGGCCGGCGTTGCGGAGCAGCATCTCCAGCAGGTCGAACTCCTTCAGCGGGAGGTCGACCTTGGCGCCGTCGACCGTCACCACGTGCCGGTCGACGTCCATCCGGACCGGACCGGCCTCCAGCGCCCCGGGCGTGGCGCCGCCGCCGTCGCCGTTGCCGTCCTCCCCGCGGCGGCGCAGCACGGCGCGGATCCGGGCGACCAGCTCGCGGGTGGAGTAGGGCTTGGTCACGTAGTCGTCGGCCCCTATCTCCAGGCCGACCACCTTGTCGATCTCGCTGTCCTTGGCGGTGACCATGATCACCGGGACGTTGGAGCGAACCCTCAGCTGACGGCAGACCTCGGTGCCGGGCAGGCCGGGGAGCATCAGGTCGAGCAGCACCAGGTCGGCGCCGTTGCGCTCGAACTGCTCCAGCGCGTCCGGGCCGGTGGCGGCCACGGCCACCTCGAAGCCCTCCTTGCGGAGCATGTACGAGAGGGCGTCGCTGAACGACTCCTCGTCCTCGACCACCAGTACTCGGGTCACGATCGGGCCTCCGGGGCAGGAAGGGGGTTCGACGCGGTCGCGTCGGAACGGGTGATGGGTGAGGTCGGGCGGTCCGGGGCCTGGCCGGCCGGGAGCCGCAGGGTGAAGGTCGAACCCTGGCCCTCGACGCTCCAGACCGACACGGTGCCGCGGTGCGAGGCGGCCACGTGTTTGACGATCGAGAGGCCTAGACCGGTTCCCCCGGTCGCCCGGGAGCGGGCGGGGTCGACCCGGTAGAAGCGTTCGAAGATCCGCTCGCGGTCCTTCTCCGAGATGCCGATGCCCTGGTCGGTCACCGAGATCTCGATCAGCTCGCCGTCCGCCTCGCCCAGCGCGGCGGCGCTGGAGATCCGGCGGGTGGCGATCGCGACGCGGGTGCGCGGCGGACTGTAGTTGACGGCGTTCTCGACCAGGTTGCCGAGGGCCGCGGCCAGCTGGCCGCGGTTGCCGTCCAGGTAGAGGTCGCCGATGCCGCCGGCCGCGATCAGGATCTGCTTGGCGGCGGCGGGCTGCCGGCAGCGGTCGATCGCCTCGGCGATCAGCTCGTCCACCGGCACCGGCTCGGGGTCGGGGAGCAGCCGGTCGTCCTGGACCCGGGAGAGGTCGATGATCTCCTGGACCAGGCTGGCCAGCCGGGTCGCCTCGATCTGCATCCGGCCGGCGAACCGCTGGACGGCCTCGGGGTCGTCGGAGGCGTCCGCGACCGCCTCGGAGAGCAGCGAGAGCGCGCCCACCGGGGTCTTCAGCTCGTGCGAGACGTTGGCGACGAAGTCCCGGCGGATCGCCTCGATCCGCCGGCGCTCGGTGAGGTCCTCGACCAGGACGAGGACCAGCCGGGAGCCGAGCGGGGCGACCCGGACGGAGACCGCCAGCGCCTCGGCCGCGCGGGCCGCGCCGGGGCGGGGCACCTCCAGCTCCACCTGGCGGATCTCACCGTCCCGGCGGGTGGCGCGGGCCAGCGAGAGCATCTGGTCGACGGCCATCGCTCCGCCCCTGACCAGTCCCATCGCGTAGGCGGCGGAGCTGGCCTTGACCACCTCGTCGCCTTCGCCGAGCACGATGGCGCAGGAGCGGAGCACCGAGAGCACGGTGTCCACGCCCGGGGGTAGTGCGGGTTCCTGGGCCGGCGGCCCGGTGGTGCCCGTCCTGCTGCTGGTCCTGCCGCTCCTGCTGCCCTTCGCCTGCTCGCGCTCACTCCAACGGAAGGCGATGGCGGCCGTGAGGCCGACGCCGAGCCCGGCTATGGCGCAGGCTGCGGCGGCGGCCACATTCACGTCCATACGGCCAGCGTAAGCGCATGCCGGCCGGGTCCCGTACGGGTGCGATCAAGGCATCGGCCTCACGTTGCCGAGAATTCACCTTCAAGCTGCCGCCGATTCACCGGACCGGCCGTGGGAGGTCGCCCGAACGGATCAGTCTGGGTGATGCAAGCCCGTGTGGGCGGTGACGCGGCTACCATTCGCGCCACCAGCAGCGGCCGTTCCGGGCCGATCCGAGGGTACGGGTGATCCGGAACGTCCGGTCGGCACCGCCACCGACACAGCTACTGATGGACCGATCGACCCCCGCGTCGGCGTCCAGGAGGAGAGAGCATGCGCGACGCGTACCACGAGGAACTCGACTCGATCAGCGACGGCCTGGTCGAGATGGCCCGGCTGGTCGGCTCGGCCATGGGCCGGGCCACCACGGCGCTGCTCGACGCGGACCTGGCCCTGGCGGAGAGCGTGATCGCCGCGGACGACAAGGTCAACGGTCTGCACCACGAACTGGAGAACCGGGCCATCGACCTGCTGGCCCGCCAGCAGCCGGTCGCCACCGACCTGCGGATCGTGGTCACCTCGCTGCGGATGAGCGCCGACCTGGAGCGCTGCGGCGACCTCGCCCGTCACGTCGCCAAGGTCGCCCGGCTGCGCTACCCCGAGACCGCGGTACCGGCCGACCTGCACCCGATCGTGCTGGAGATGGGTCAGCTGGCGCAGCGCCTGGTCGCCAAGGCCGGCCAGGTCATCGCCACCAAGGACGTCGACAAGGCGCTGGAGCTGGAGCGGGACGACGACGCGATCGACGCCCTGCACCGCGAGCTCTTCTCGCACCTGCTGGACGACCGCTGGCAGCACGGCATCGAGACGGCCGTGGACGTCACCCTGGTCGGCCGGTACTACGAGCGGTTCGCCGACCACGCGGTGTCGGTGGCCAAGCGCGTGGTGTTCCTGGTGACCGGTGAGCACGTCACCGAGTTCGTCGCGGCTTCCGAGGCGGCCGCCCAGGCCGACTGACCGGCCGACGGGCGAGGCTCGGCCGGGACTCGGGCGGGACTCGGGTGGGGGCGCACATGATGGGTGCGCCCCCACTTCCATGCGCCCGTTGACGCTCCGACCCGCCGCGGGTTCACTCGGAGGGCAGGCACGTGCCACGTGCCCTGACGAGGAGGGCTCCAGCGCCATGAAGGCAACCGCCACCCCGACCACTCCGCCCAAGAGCGCCACCGAGCCGCCCGTCGCCGGTCTGCTGCCCGTCCTCGCGGCCGGCTGCGGCTGCGGCCCGGGCTGCGGCTGCGGCTGCCAGTCCGGCGCCCCCTGCCAGTGCGGCGGCGTCAGCGGCGGGTGCTGCGGCCACTGATCCCGGCCGGGCCGACGGCGGCCCGGGCACGAGCAGCCGACCGACGTGGGCCCGAGGACGAGCCGGCCCGGCGTCGGCGTCGGCCCGAGCACGACGAAGCCCCCCACCGGCGGGATGCGCGCCGGTGGGGGGCCTGATCGTTTCTTCGCCTGCCAGCGGACCTGTTCCGAGGGCTACTTCTTGCCCTACTTCTTGCCCTGGTTCTTGACCGCCTCGATGGCGGCCGCGGCGGCCTCCGGGTCGAGGTAGCGGCCGCCGGGGGTGACCGGCTTGAAGTCGGCGTCCAGCTCGTAGGCGAGCGGGATGCCGGTCGGGATGTTCAGGCCGGCGATGGCCTCGTCCGAGACGCCGTCCAGGTGCTTGACCAGCGCGCGCATGCTGTTGCCGTGCGCGGTGACCAGGACGGTCTTGCCCGCGGCCAGGTCCGGCACGATCGCGTCGTACCAGTAGGGCAGCATCCGCTCGACGACGTCCTTGAGGCACTCGGTGCGCGGGCGCAGCTCGCTCGGGATGTCGGCGTAGCGGGCGTCACCGGCCTGCGAGTACTCGTTGTCGTCGGCGAGCACCGGCGGCGGGGTGTCGTACGAGCGGCGCCAGAGCTGGAACTGCTCCTCGCCGAACTCGGCCAGGGTCTGGGCCTTGTCCTTGCCCTGCAGCGCGCCGTAGTGGCGCTCGTTCAGGCGCCAGCTGCGGCGGACCGGGATCCAGTGCCGGTCGGCCTTGTCCAGGGCGATCTGCGAGGTGCGGATGGCACGCCGGAGCAGGGACGTGTGGACCACGTCCGGGAAGTAGCCCTCGGCGGTGAGCAGCTCGCCGCCGCGCGCGGCCTCCTTCTCACCCTTCTCGTTGAGGTCGACGTCGACCCAGCCGGTGAAGAGGTTCTTCTGGTTCCACTGGCTCTCGCCGTGGCGGAGCAGGATCAGTCGGTAGGTCGTGTCAGCCATGGCCCACAGCTTAGTGGAGGCCGAAAACGGCTGGTCGGCCCGGAGGGCCTCTGGGTAATGTGTGCCTGCCATCAGAGCCACTTACTGAACGTCCTCTGCCCGCTGAGCGGTTCACCGTGTTCCGCCAGGTCGGCAGCCTGCCGACCTGGAGTACCCGTTGCCCGCACCCCGCCGCCTGCGCGCCACCCTCGCGGAAGCCGTGGGCGGTCTGCCCCCCGCCTTCTGGTGGTTGTGGGTCTCCACTCTGGTGAACCGGCTCGGCGGGTTCGTGGTCACCTACCTGGCGCTCTACCTGACCGTCGAGTGCGGCTACCCCGCCTCGTACGCGGGCCTGGTGGCGGGCCTGTTCGGGCTCGGCTCGGCGATCTCCTCGCTCGGCGGCGGCGTCCTCGCGGACCGGCTCGGGCGGCGCCCGACCCTGGTCGCGGCGCAGGTCACGACCGCGGCCTGCACGGCGGCGCTCGGCTTCGCCGACGGGCCGGTGACCATCGCCGTGGTCGCGTTCCTGGTCGGCCTGGCCGCAAACGCCTCACGGCCCGCCATCGCGGCGATGATCGCCGACCTGGTGCCGCCCGGGGACCGGGTGCGGGCGTACGCGCTGAACTACTGGGCGATCAACATCGGCTTCGGCGTCTCCGCGGCGGTCGCCGGGCTGATCGCCACCCACGGCTACCTCACGCTCTTCCTGCTGGACGCGCTCTCCACGCTGCTGTGCGCCGCGGTGGTGTTCGTCCGCGTTCCCGAGACCCGGCCGGAGACCGGCGACGGGAGCGGGGCCGGGCACACCGACCGGGCCGAACCGCGGGTGGGGCTGGGCACGGTGTTCCGGGACGGCCGGTTCATGGCGCTGGTCGGGGTCAACCTGCTGCTCGCCCTGGTCGTCCAGCAGGGCTCCACCACCCTGGCCGTCGACATGGGCCGGGCCGGCATCTCGACCACCCAGTACGGACTGGTCATCGGCCTGAACGGGCTGCTGATCGTGCTGCTCCAGCTGCCGGTGGGGCGGCTGATGGAGGGCCGCGACCGGACGGCGCTACTGGTCGTGAGCGCGCTGCTGACCGGCTGGGGCTTCGGACTGACCGCCCTGGCCGGCTCGTCCGCGGGCTTCTTCGCCTTCACCGTGGCGGTCTGGACGATCGGCGAGATCGTGGCCGCGCCGACCATGATGGGTCTGGTCTCCGAGCTCTCGCCGGCCCGGGCCCGCGGGCGCTACCAGGGCGTCCACTCGCTGTCCTGGTCGCTGGCCTCCTTCCTGGGGCCGGCGGCCGGCGGCTACCTGCTCGACCACGCGGGCAGCACGGTGGTCTGGACGGCCTGCGGCGTGTGCGGGACGGTCGCGGCGGCCGCGTTCCTGCTGGTCGGACGGCCGCCCGCGGCGGAGGCGGAGCCGGCGGCGACGACGGTGCCGGCTGTGACGGCTGTGACGGCTGTGACGGCGACGGTCGTGGAGAGCACGGACGCGGTGGCGCCGGCCGCGCCCTGATCGCGGCCGGCGGCACGGCCCGGGTCACTCCGAGGCGGCGTCGGCGGCCCGCGGCGGGGCCGCCAGGTGCGCGAAGGCCTCCAGGTTGCGGGTGGACTCGCCGCGCTTGGTGCGCCACTCCCACTCGCGCCGGATCGCCGTCGCGAAGCCGAGTTCCAGCAGCGTGTTGAAGGGCTCGTCGGCGTTCTGCAGGACGGTGCCGAGCAGGCGGTCCACCGCGTCCGGCGTCAGCGCCTCCAGCGGCAGCCGGCCGGTCAGGTAGACGTCGCCGAGCGCGTCGACCCCGTACGCCACGCCGTACAGCCGGGCGTTGCGCTCCAGCAGCCACCGGTAGACGGCCTCGTGGTTCTCGTCGGGTCGGCGGACCACGAAGGCGTTGACCGACAGCGTGTGGTCACCGACCCGCAGCGCACAGGTGGTGGACAGCTTCCGGTTGCCCGGGAGGGTGGCCACCAGCGTGTACGGGTCGGTGACGGCCGGTTCCCAGGCCACGCCGGCCTCGTCGAGCGCGGTGCGCAGGAGGGTGAGCGACTCGTCCTTGGTGCGGATTGCCATGGGACTGACGTTACTCGGCGGTAGAGGTGGTGCGCAGCCGGACCCGGCGCGGGCCCGGCTCACGGCTCCCGGCTCCTGGCTCCCGGCTCCCGGCTCCTGGCTCACAGCTCACGGTGTGGGGCTCACGGTGTGGGGCTCACGGCTAGGCGAAACGCAGCCGCCCACCGGTGCGGACGTCCGGACGGGCCAGCGCGCCCGCGTACACCTCGGCCGTGCCCGCGGCGGCCGCACCCCAGCCGAAGCCGGCCGCGTGACGGGCCGCGGCCTGCCCCTGCCGGGCCGTCAGCTCGGGCTCCGTGACGTACGGACGCAGGGCCCGGGCCCAGTCCTGCGGGTCGTGGCCGTCCACCAGCGTGCCGGTGACACCATCCCGGACGGCGACCGGGAGGCCGCCGACGGCCGCCGCCACCACCGGGGTGCCGCAGGCCTGCGCCTCCAGCGCGACCAGGCCGAAGGACTCGCTGTAGGAGGGCATCACCAGCGCGGTGGCCGCGCGGTACCAGTCCGCGAGCTGCGCCTGGCCGACCGGCGGACAGAACCGGACCACGTCCGAGATGCCGAGCTGGGCGGCGAGCTTGTGCAGGCTCTCCGGACGCGCCAGACCCGTGCCCGAGGGGCCGCCGACGACCGGCACCACCAGCCGCTCGCGCAGCTGCGGCTCGCGCTCCAGCAGGACGCCGACCGCGCGCAGCAGCACGTCGGGCGCCTTCAGCGGCTGTATCCGGCCGGCGAACAGCAGCACCGAGGCGTCCTGCGGCAGTCCCAGGGCCGCCCTGGCCTCGGCCCGGCCCCGGACGCCGGGCGCCGGGCCGGAGCCGGCGGGCCGGAACACGTCCAGGTTGACGCCGGGGTGGACGACGGCGAGCTGGGACGGGCGGGCACCGTAGTGGTGGGACAGCTCGGCGGCCTCCTCGGCCGTGTTGGCGATCAGCCGGTCGGCGGCCTCGACCACCTGCGTCTCGCCGATCACCCGGGCCGGTGGCTCCGGGGTGTCGCCCTCGGCGAGCGCCGCGTTCTTCACCTTCGCCATGGTGTGCATGGTGTGCACCAGCGGCACGCCCCAGCGCTCGGCGGCCAGCCAGCCGACCTGCCCGGACAACCAGTAGTGCGAGTGGACCAGGTCGTAGTGCCCCGGGCGGTGGCCGGCCTCGGTGCGCAGCACGCCGTGGGTGAAGGCGCACAGCTGCGCGGGCAGGTCCTCCTTGATCAGGCCCTCATACGGGCCCGCCGTGACGTGCCGGACCAGCACGCCGGGAGCGAGCTGGACGGTGGGCGCGTCATCGGAGCTGACCGCCCGGGTGAACACCTCGACCTCGATGTTCAGCTCGGCGAGGCGCTTGGCGAGCTCGACGATGTAGACGTTCATACCGCCCGCGTCGCCGGTGCCGGGCTGGTGCAGCGGGGAGGTGTGCACGCTGAGCATCGCGATCCGCCGGGGGCGGCGGCCTCGGCCGCCCACCAGCGACTGGAGCCGGCCTCGGGTCGACGGCAGCGTGAGCCTGTCGCGTCGGGCCGCGGCCCGTGCGGGGTGCTGGGTCACCTGGCTGATGCCTCCTCGTGCTCCCCGGTCGGTACTGGCTGGTGCGCATGCCGGTGAGCGGCGGCCGCGCTCCGTTGCACGGTCCGTCGCACGCGAACGCCCGGGGCCGGTGGCTCCGGGCGGGCACACGTCGAGGGTGACAACCGTGGCGTCGGTGACGGCTATTCCCGTTCGGGGCGCCGAGATCGCTCGGGCCTTCACAGGGCACCGCGGGGCTGTGCGGGGGATTGGCAGGCCGAGGCGGGGCGCGGCCATGGATCCGGGGGCGGGTGGGTGTCCGGCGGGGTGCCGCCGGACGGCCGGTGACTCGCGGGGGCGCGGTCGACGCCTGCGGGGCGCGGAGGCGGGCGGAAGGGGTGTCCGGGCGGGGCACGGGGGCAGGCGGGCGCCGCGTAGGCTGCGGGGATGGCCGCCTCGTCCGACTCGCCCGCCGCCCGCGGGGCACGCTCCGCCCGCCCGGTCGGGACGGTCACCCGCGGCACCACCAACACCAACCGGCTCCGCCGCATGGACCGCTGGATCGCCCACACCCTCGGCCGGACGCTCCGCGCGGCCGACCGGCCGCCGGTCGCCGTCGACCTCGGCTACGGCGCCGCCCCCTGGACGGCCGTCGAACTGTCCGCACGGCTCCGGGCGGTCCGCCCCGACGCCCGCGTGGTCGGCATCGAGATCGAGCCCGAACGCGTGGCCGCGGCGCTCCCGTACGCCGCGCCCCCGCTGCTCACCTTCCAGCGCGGCGGCTTCGAGGTGCCGCTGGACGGCGGCTCCGCGGAGCTGATCAGGGCCGCCAACGTGCTGCGGCAGTACGAGGAGCGCGAGGTGGCCGCCGTGTGGGAACGGCTGTGCGGGCGGCTCACGCCGGACGGGCTTCTGGTCGAGGGCACCTGCGACGAGATCGGGCGGCGGCACGTCTGGGTGGCGCTCGGCCCCGAAGGCCCCAGGACGGTGACCTTCGCGGCCCGGCTGGCCACCCTGGAGCACCCGTCCGACCTCGCCGAACGGCTCCCCAAGGCGCTGATCCACCACAACGTGCCGGGGCGGCCCGTGCACGCCTTCCTCACGGACTTCGACCGGGCCTGGGCGGCCGCGGCACCGTACGGCGCGTTCGGCGCGCGGCAGCGGTGGGTGGCGGCGTGCCGGTCGCTGGCCGGCAACTGGCCGCTGGTCGACGCCCGGGGACGCTGGCGGCAGGGCGAGGTCACGGTGGAGTGGTCGGCGCTGGCGCCGTAGCGCGGGGCGCCGCAGTGCCTGGGCGCCGCAGTGCCGGGGCCTCGATTCACTCGAACGAGTTATCGAATTCCTCTGGCGTGTTGACGGTCCGTCACGCCACCATGGGGGCAGTCGCAAGAGCCCGCCGCACCGGAGGTCGAGTCACCGTCGGCCGCGTCCGGCTCCTCTGCTGCTACCGACTCATGCCGCACTCACGCTGCTCCGCTTCCGCACGACCCCCCGCGCCGCATCCCGCCGCTCACCACCACATCCCGCCGCTTCACAGCGATTCCCGCCGCACCCGCTCGAAGACCTCGTACGCCTCCGCACCGAAGAGCACGAACCGCACCTCGGCCGGCCCGGCCTCCCCCGCAGCCTCCGCACACTCGGTCACCGCTGCGAGGGCGATCCGCGCCGCGTCCTCCATCGGCCACCGGTACACCCCGGTCGAGATCGCCGGGAAGGCCACCGTCCGCGCGCCCAGTTCCGCTGCCAGCCGCAGCGACTCCCGATAGCAGGAGGCCAGCAGCTCGGCCCGCTGCTCGTACGCAGCCGGGTAGTAGACCGGTCCCACCGTGTGCACCACCCAGCGGGCAGGCAGTCGGCCCGCGGCGGTCACCACGGCCCTGCCGGCGTCGAGGCCCCGACCGTAGTGCGAGTCACGCAGCTTGCGGCACTCGGCCAGGATCTCCGGTCCGCCCTTGCGGTGGATCGCCCCGTCCACTCCCCCGCCGCCCAGCAGGGAGGAGTTGGCCGCGTTGACGACCACGTCCACCTGCTGCTCCGTGATGTCACCCTGCACCAGCGTGATGCGCACCACCCGACCAGACCTTCCCTCAGCCCCGGCCCCCGGGCCCACACGGTATCCCCCGACACCACTCCAGAGCGTGGCAATAACCACAGCGTCGGCGCTCGGTCAGAGAAATCCCCGGAGATCACGTTATGGTCGCGAGAAGCTCCCCGACCGGCGGTGCCAGGCGGGCACTGCGCACGGACCTCAGCCGTTGGCCAGTCGGGGAAAGGGAGGACCGACCAATGCCCGCAACGGGAGACGGGCGGGCGTCCGCCGCCGGCGGCGCCGCCGGTACTGCCGAGGATGCCGCCACCACCGCACACCGGCCGGGCTCCGCAGCCACCACCGCACCCGCGCTCGACCGCTCCGGGAAGCGGACGACAGCCGTGCACGCGTACCGCGACCACGTCCCCGAGCCTGGCACCGGCACGCCGATACCGCACCCCCGGGCCCGCGCGGACTCCTCCCGTCCGCCCGGCGTCCCCACCCCCTCCCCCGCGGCGAACCGTCGCGCGGAGGCTAACGCCGAGGCACCGGCCCACCTGCTGGTGATCGAGGACGGCCCCTCCGACATCGAACTGATCAGGACGCTGGTGGCCGAGAGCGGGGCCAACGTCCAACTGCACTGGGCCCGCGGGGTCGAGCAGGCCGCGGCCATGCTCTCCTCGACGCCCACGGCAGCCCGACGCGGCGCCCAGCGCCAGGGCGAGCGACTGCCCCTCGGCGGGTTCACCTGCGTCCTGCTCGACCTGGCCGCACCGGGCTGCCCCGGCCCCGGTCACCGCGGCACCCCCGGTCACCCGACGACCGTCGAGCGGGCCGACGGCTCCGAGGCCGGCTCCGCGCCCGGTCCAGCAGGCGACTCCGCGAACGGCTCCGCGAACGGCTCCGCGGACGGCTCCGACGGCTTGGACGGGCTGCGCGAACTGCTGCGCCGCGCCCCGCACACCGCCGTGGTGGTGCTGACCGACGCGGCCGGCGCCGAACTGGGCGCCGCCGCGGTGGCCGCGGGCGCCCAGGACTTCCTGATCAAGCACGAGACGGACGGTCCGCTGCTGGCCCGTGCCCTGCGCTACGCCGTCGAACGCAAGCGGGCCGACGAATCGCAGCGCCGCCTGGTGGAGGCCGAACTCCGCGGCCAGGAGAACGCCCGCCTCCAGCGCCACCTGCTCCCCACCCCGCTGCTCGACGGGGCCGGGCTGGCCTTCACCCGCCGCTACCGGCCCGGCCGCCGCCGCGCCCTGCTCGGTGGGGACTTCTACGACGCGGTCCGGACGGACGACGGCACCGTGCACGTGGTGATCGGCGACGTCTGCGGGCACGGTCCGGACGAAGCCGCCCTGGGCGTCGCCCTGCGGATAGCGTGGCGGACGCTGGTCTTCGCCGGCCTCACCGGGCAGGCCCTGCTCACCACCCTGCAGCACGTCCTCGAACACGAGCGGCGCAGCGACGAGATCTTCGCGACCCTCTGCATGCTGGTGCTGTCTCCCCCGGCGCACACCGAGACCGATCCGGACCGGCCCGAGCGGCCCGAGCCCGGCGATCGCGCCCGGCTGTTCCTGGCCGGGCACCCGGCGCCGCTGCTGCTCGGCCCGGGGCAGCGTCCCGCGCTCCTCCCGGCGGACCAGGCCGGCCCGGCGCTCGGCCTCCTGCCCTGCACCGACGGCGAGTCGGTGTGGCCCGCTCAGGAGCTGGAGCTGCACGCCGGGTGGCGACTGCTGCTCTACACCGACGGGCTGGTCGAGGGGCGGGTCGGCGCCGGCTCGCGCAGGCTCGGCCAGGACGGCCTGATCGATCTGATCGCCGACCACCAGGCGGCCGGTCTGAGCCGGGGCCGCCTGGTCGACAGCGCCATCGCCGAGGTCGAGGAGCTCAACGGCGGGGCCCTCACCGACGACGTCGCGGTGCTGCTGCTGGAGCGCAACCCGATCCCGGTGATCATGGGCTGAACGCACCGCCGCCGCAAGCGCAACGACCCGCAACGACAAGGAGGGCGGCAGCCCGTCGGCTGCCACCCTCCTCACGTCCCACGTCCCACGTCCCACGTCCCGCAGCCCGCGTCCGACCACCCGCGTCGTCCGGTGCGCCGCTCCCCGCGCCGGTTACCAGGGGCCGTACGGGCCGGTGTTCCGCCGGCCGCCACCCCGGCCGTCGGTCAGCTCCTTGATCGCGGGGCGGACGTCGACCATGTAGACGATCGAGGCCACCAGGCCGATCAGGGTGATGAAGCCGGTGATCACGTTGGCGCCGAGCAGCAGGTCGAGACCGAGCGACAGACCGAGCACGACCAGCCAGAACGGCTTGGTCTTCTTGTCCGCGGCCCGGTAGGCGTCCTCACGCCTGATCGCGGCGTCGACCAGCGCGTACAGCTTGAAGCCGATGATCACGACGGCAAGCCACCAGAACGGGTTCAGGACGTCGAAGAGCAGAATCTGCTGCACTGCGGGTCTCCTCACTGCCAGATCGGCTCGGGCCTCGCCCGGGTACGGCCGACACCGGCGGCCCTCTCCATCGTGGCACGACGGCCCGGCTCATCGATGTCAACGGACCGGGACGGCCGGATGTGCCCACCCGGTCCGGCGGCACCCGCCCGCTCGCACCCGTCCGGTCCCGACGGCCGGGCCACGACGGTCGGGCCACCACGACCTGGCCACCACGACCCGGTCGCGGTTACTTGTCGGTGCCGGCCTTCCGGGCGCGGCCCGGCTTCTTCGACGGGGTGGTGTTCAGCTCGGCGGCCGTCTCGTCCACCAGCTCGCCGTCGACGGTCTCCTCGGCCGTGGCACCGGCCGCGACGTCCACCACGACCTCGGTCACCTCGGCCGGACGGCCGTTCTCCTCGCCCCCGCCGGAGCGGCCCTTCTCCACGACCGACTTGCCGCGGACGGCCAGCTCCTCGTACGCCTCCATGGCCTTGACCGCGAGCTCGGCGGCCCGGCCGACCTGCTGGAGTGCGAAGGTCTGCGCCTTCTCCTGGAGACCCTTGAGGTCGGTCGGCAGGGTGTTGACCGTCTCGGTCACCTTCGCCTGGGCGCCCGCCAGCGCGGCCTGCGCCTCCTGGAGCCGCGCGGCGGCCTTCTCCTGCGTGGCCTTGCGGTCGGCGGTCAGCTCCTCGACCCGGCCGGGCACTTCGCGCAGCTTCTCGTAGGCGAGGTCACCGGCGCCGGCCAGCGCGTAGAGCGGGGTCGGGTCGGTGAGGGTCTTCTTGATCTCGTCGGTGATGGGCATGTCCGGTCCTCCTGTGTGCGTGGACGGCCCGGCGGGGCCGGTGAAAGGTCTGTGGCGAGGGGGTGCGGTCAGCCGCCGGTCTCGGCGGCGGTGTCCGCGGCCGGCTCGGCAGTCTCGCGGTTCTCCTTGAGGAAGGCCTCGTAGACCGCCAGCAGCGCCTGCTTCTGCCGCTCGTTGATCAGCGGGTCCGCCAGGATCGCGACCCGCAGCCCGGGGGCGTCCCCGTGCCGCTCCTCCAGGATCCCGGCCTGCACGTACAGCGTCTCGGCCGAGATCCGCAGCGCCTTCGCGATCTGCTGCAGGATCTCCGCGCTCGGCTTGCGCAGCCCGCGCTCGATCTGGCTGAGGTACGGGTTGGACACCCCGGCGGCATCGGCGAGCTGGCGCAGCGAGTACTGCGCGTTGCGCCGCTGCTCCCGGATGTACTCGCCGAGCGAGCCGACGTTGAGTGAGGCCATGTCCGCAGTCTGCACCCGAGCGCTTGCAATTGCAAGCAAGGTGCTAGCAACAGCAATCGGGCGGGCCGCACCGGCCGCCTGTCACATCGGTGCGCCGGCGCGCGTCAAAGGGGTGCGGGAACGTCCAGACCGCGGCCGGGGCGGGGTGCCCCGGCGAACGTCCGACAGGAGTGCTGCCGATGTCCGTCACCCATGTTGTCGTCACCGTCCTGGCCGCTGCCATGGCGGGGTTCTCGGCCGGGTCCGTCTTCGCGCGGGCGCCGTGGGTCGTCCAGCCGATGGCCGAGTACGGCGTGCCCGGGTCGTGGCTGCCGGGGCTCGGCACGGCGAAGGCCTCGGGGGCGGTGGGCCTGCTGGTGGGCCTGTTCGTGCCGGCCGTCGGGGTCGCGGCGGGGATCGGGCTGGTGCTGTACTTCGCCGGCGCCGTCGTGACCGTGGCCCGGGCCCGCCGGTACGCCCACATTCCGTTCCCGCTGCTGTACGCGGCTCCGGTGGTGGGGGCGCTGGCGCTCGGCGCCGCCTGACGCGGGACGCGGGACGCCTGACCCGGCCGCCCGGGCCCCGCTCCGAACTCCGCCCCCGGAGACGCGCCGCGTCGGGCGTCCTGCGTCGGACGTGCTGCGTCAGACGTACTGGGTCAGACGTACTGGGTGAGGTCGATGGCGTGGACGCGGAGCGCGAGGCCGTACTCGGGGTGGGTGGTCTCGCGCTCCAGCTCCATGCCGAGCTTGCGGCAGACGTTCTCGGAGGCGGTGTCGCCCGCCCGGGTGATGCTGACGACCCGGTCGAGGCCGCGGTCCTCCAGGGCGAACTCCAGGGCGGCATGGGCGGCCTCGGAGGCGTACCCCTGGCCCCAGAACTGCCGGCCGAGGCACCAGCCGATCGCCACGGCGGGCATGATCTCCGGCAGGTACTCGGGGACGGTCAGGCCCGCGAAGCCGATCAGCTCACCGGAGCCCAGCAGCTCGACGGCGAACAGGCCGAAGCCCTCCTCGTCCCACTCCTCCTCCCAGCGTTCGATGGCCTCGGCCGTCCGGTCGAGGTCGTCCACCGAGCCGTCGCCGACCCAGCGCATGACCTCAGGGTCCGCGTTGATCTCCGCCATGGGGGCGAGGTCGTAGTCGTTCCAGCGGCGGAGGAGCAGGCGGGGCGTGTGGATTTCGGTCATACGGCCATCCTGGTCGAACGCGCGGCTCCGGCGGTAATCAGCGCGTGGTGGCCTCGCCGGCGGGCGGGCCGAAGCGGCGCCGGTAGTCGCTGGGGCCGAGGCCGGTGCGGCGGCGCAGCTGGGCGCGCAGGTTGGCGGTGCTGCCCAGGCCGCTGAGCCGAGCCACCCGTTCCAGCCGCAGTTCGCCCTGCTCGATCATCCGGCAGGCGAGGGCGACCCGTTCGGCGGTCAGCCAGGCCAGCGGTGTGGTGCCGAGCTCGCTGCGGAACCGGCGGTGCAGGGTGGCCGCGCTGACGGCGGCCCGGTCCGCGAGGTCGGCGACGGTGAGGGGCCGGTCGATCCGTTGCCGGGCCCAGTCGAGCAGGGGGCCGAGCGAGGCGTCCGGCACCGGCGGGACGGGGTGTTCGACGAACTGCCGCTGCCCGCCGTCCCGGTGGGCGGCGAACACCAGCCGGCGGCTCACCGTGTTCGCCACCTCGGCGCCGTGGTCGCGCCGGATCAGGTGGAGTCCGAGGTCGAGGGCGGCCGCGCTGCCCGCGGCGGTGAGGACGTCGCCGTCGTCGACGAAGAGCACATCGGGCTCCAGACGGACCTGCGGGTGCATCTCGGCGAACAGCGGAGCCCAGCGCCAGTGGGTGGTGGCGCGGCGGCCGTCCAGCACGCCGGCGGCGGCCAGGGTGAACGTGCCGGTGCAGAAACTCACCAGCCGGGCACCCCGGTCGGCCGCTCGACGGACCGCCTCGACCACGGCCCCGGACGGCGGCACCTGCGGGTCCGGCCGGTTGGGGACGATCACGGTGTCGGCGGCGTCGACGGCGGAGAGGTCCGCCACTGCCGACAGGGTGAAGAACCCGCCGTGCATCACCACGTCGGGCCGGGCCGCGCAGAGGGTGAACCCGTACCAGGGCCGGTCGAGTTCGGGTCGGCGCAGGCCGAACAGCTCGGTGGCGACGCCCAGCTCGAAGGGGTTCGAGCCCTCGTCGACGACGACCGCCACCCGGTGCGAGGATTCGTGCGTCATGTGCGATTCCTAGCACTCGCCACCACCGGCGGGCACCAGCAGGATGGCGGCATGAGCGAACCGATCGACCTGCGCACCGCACTCGCCTCCTTCGACGCGCTGTGGAGCCCGCGCATCGCCGCCCGGGTGAACGACTACGACGTCCGGATCGCGAAGGTGGCGGGCGAGCACGTCTGGCACGTCCACGCCGACACCGACGAGTTCTTCCTCGTCCTGGACGGCGAACTGCGGATCGCCCTGCGGGAGGCGGCGGGCGAGCGGGAGGTGGTGCTGCCGACGGGGTCGGTCTTCGTGGTCCCGCGGGGGGTGGAGCACCGGCCGTCGTCGGACGGCGGCGCCTCGATCCTGATGTTCGAGCCGACCGGCACCCCGACGGTCGGGGACCGCCACGACCCCGTCCCCGGCCACGTCGACGCGACCACCGGCCACCCCCTGGGCTGAGCCCCGCGCGCCCGCCGTCCGCGCGCCCGCCGCGCAGGGCCGCTCCGTCCACAGGCTGGGGACAACCTTCCGGTTGATCGCACCGAGCGGCCCGGCGAATACTGCTGAGCCATGGCGTTCTTCAGCTCCCACGACGGCACCCGGCTCTGGTACGACACCCTGGGCGGCGGTCCCGCCGTGGTCGCCCTGCCCGGCGGGCCCGGCCTGGACGCCGGGTACCTCGGGGACCTCGGCGGGCTGGACGCGCACCACACCCTGGTCCTGCTCCACCCCCGCGCCACCGGGCGGTCCGGAACGCCCACCGACCGCACCGGCTGTTCGTTCGCCGATCAGGCCCGGGACGTGGAGGCGCTGCGGAGGCACCTCGGGCTCGACGCACTGGACCTGCTGGGGCACTCGGCGGGCTCGCTGACCGCGCAGCGGTACGCCGCGGAGCACCCGGACCGGGTCGGGCGGCTGGTCCTGGTCACCCCGGTCGGGCGCGCCGCGCGGGAGCCGGACGAGGTGGAGCTCGCGGCCCTGCGGGCGGCCCGGGCGGACGAGCCCTGGTACCCGGACGCGGCGGCCGCCGAGGCCGAACTCCGGCTCGGTGTCGGCGATCCGGCCGAGCTGACCAGGCGGATCACCCCGTTCTTCTGGGGCCGGTGGACCGAGCGGACCAGGCGGGCCGCGTTCGCGCCCGCCCTCGCGCCCGCACCGCCCTGGCTGCGCGGGGCGTTCTACGCGAGCACCGGCGCCGCGCGTCCGGTCGGGGTGCCGGTGCTGGCCGTGGCGGGCGGCCGGGACGGGCTGATCGGCACGACGCCGGCCCGGCTGGTCGCGGCGTGCCATCCGCGGGCCCGGCTGGTGGTGATGGCGGAGGCGGGCCACCGCCCGTGGGTGGAGGAGCCGGAGGAGTTCCGGTCGATCGTCGCGGGTTTCCTCACCGAACCGTCGTGACGGTTCGTCAGTCGCCGGTGAAGCGGCGGTAGGCGGGCGCCAGCAGGTCGGCGAGGTCCCGACCGCGCAGGGTGATGCCGGACGGACCGAGGCCGTCCAGCACCGGGCCGTCCAGCGCCGGGCCACCCGGGGACGCGCCGCCCCGGGACGCGCCCGGCCGCACCCCGGTCCCGTCGTCCGGCGCCCGCAGAGTGAACCCGCTCCGCCAGAAGTCGTCCAGGCAGTCGGCCAGCGGCCGTTCCCCGGGCGGGGTTGCGCTCATGGTCGTTCTCCGATCGCGTCGGCCGACAGGGTCAGCAGGTCGCGCAGCTGCTCGGCGGGGAGTTCGGTCAGCCACTGCTCGCCCTCGCCGACCACCGTGCGGGCCAGGGTCCGCTTGGTCTCGACGAGTTCGGCGATGCGCTCCTCGACCGTGCCCACGCAGACCAGCCGGCGGACCTGGACGTCGCGGTGCTGGCCGATCCGGAAGGCCCGGTCGGTGGCCTGGTCCTCGACGGCGGGGTTCCACCAGCGGTCCAGGTGGATCACCTGGTTGGCGGCGGTGAGGTTGAGGCCGGTCCCGCCCGCCTTGAGCGAGAGCAGGAACACCGGCGGCCCGCCGGGCGATTGGAAGCGGGCGACCAGCTCGTCGCGCCGCCGCTTGGGGACGCCCCCGTGCAGGTACAGCACCTCCCGGCCGAGCCGGCCCGCCAGGTACGGCTGGAGGCGGGTGCCGAACTCGGCGTACTGGGTGAAGACCAGCGCCCGGTCCCCCTCGGCGAGGGCCTCGGTGAGCAGCGCCTCCAGCCGCTCCAGCTTGCCCGAGCGGCCGGGCAGCGCCGAGCCGTCGCGCAGCAGCTGGGCGGGGTGGTTGCAGACCTGCTTCAGCCGGCCGATCGCGGCCAGGACCGCGCCCTTGCGCTCGACGCCGCGGACGCCCGCGAGGCGGGCCAGCAGGTCGGCCACCACCGCCTGGTAGAGGCCGGCCTGTTCGGCGGTGAGGCTGCACCGCACGGTGAACTCCTGCTTGGCGGGCAGGTCCACGGCCACCACCGGGTCGCTCTTGTGCCGGCGGAGCACGAAGGGGCCGGTGAGGCGCTGGAGCCGGGCGGCGGCGTCGAGGTTCCCGGACTGCTCGACCGGGATGGCGAACCGCTCCTTGAACGACTCGGTGCTGCCGAACAGGCCCGGGTTGGCGAAGTCCAGGACGGCGTGCAGCTCGGCCAGCCGGTTCTCCACCGGGGTGCCGGTCAGCGCGATCCGCGGCCCGGAGCGCAGCGAGCGGATCGCCCGGGACTGGCCGGCACCGCTGTTCTTGATGTGCTGGGCCTCGTCGGCGACGATCCGCCGCCAGTGGGTGGTGCGCAGGGCGGCCAGGTCGCGCTGGACCAGTCCGTAGGTGGTGATGACCAGGTCGGCGGTGGTGTCGGGCCGTTCGCGGTCCGCTCCGTGGTGGACGTGCACCCGCAGCGCGGGGGCGAACCGGGCGGTCTCCCGCTGCCAGTTGCCGACCAGCGACATCGGGCAGACCAGCAGGGTCGGACCGGTCGCACCGCGGGCCTTCTCGACGGCGAGCAGGGCGAGGGTCTGCACGGTCTTGCCGAGCCCCATGTCGTCGGCGAGCACGGCGCCGAGGCCGAGTCGGCCGAGGGCGTCCAGCCAGGCGAGTCCGCGTTCCTGGTACGGGCGCAGGACGGCCGTGAACCCGTCGGGCGGCTCCGGCGCGGGGGCGTCGACGACGGCCCGCCCGGCCAGCAGGTCGCCGATCGGGCCGTCGGCGTGCACGGCGGTCACCGGCAGTCCGGGCACCGGGGTGGTGTCGGCGAGGGCGAGGCGCAGCAGTTCGGCGGTGTCGAGGACGCCCGCGCCGTGGCGGGTGAGGAAGTCCAGGGCGGCGGCGATCTGGCCGGCGTCGACCTCCACCCACTGGCCGCGCAGGCGGACCAGGCCCTGCTGGGCGGCCGCGAGTTCGGTGAGTTCCTGCTGGGTGAGGGCGAGTTCGCCGACGGCGAGCTGCCACCGGAAGTCCAGGACGTCGTCCCGGTCGATCCTGCCGCGGTGCTGGACGGCTCCCGGTGTCGGGGTGCGGGCGGTCAGCAGGAGGCCGAGCCGCGGACGGCGCCGCCACCAGGCGGGGAGCAGCACGCCGAAACCGGCGTCGGCGAGCACCGGGGCGGCCTCGCGCAGGAAGTCGAGGGCCCCGGCGCGGTCGAGGCCGAGCCCGGTGGGCCGGGAGGAGCGCAGGGCGGGGCGCAGTTCGGGGCGGTGCAGGGCGGCGCGTTCGAGTTCGGCGCGGTACAGCTCCGCGGGGTCGGGCGCGACGGGGGCACCGGCGTCGGAGGCGGTGGGCCCGTCCGGCGCGGCGACCGCGACGGTGAGCGCCGCGGTGAGTGCGGCGGCGGCCGGGCCGTCGGCCCACAGGTCGGCGGCGGTGACCAGCAGGGACGGGCGGTCGACGGGCTGGAGCAGGAAGTCGAGGCGCCAGTCGTCGACCACGGGCAGGCCGTCGGGGTCGTCGTCGGCCGGGCCGAGCGGTTCGGACAGGCGCAGGCACAGCCGCAGCGGCCGGTGCTCGGGACGCTCGCCGTACCAGGCGGCGAGCCGTTCGCGCAGTCCGGCGGGGGCGGGGGCGAGGCGCCCGTCGGCGGTGACCAGACGCCCGTCGGCGGTGGCGAGGGCGGCCAGCCAGCGTTCCGCGGGCCCGTCGCCCGCGGGCCGGCCGGTGTCCGCGAGGGCGGCCCTGGCCTCCTGGTCGACCAGGGCGTCGAGCAGGGCGTCCAGCAGGCCGCGGCCGCCGGGTTCGCCGCCGGGGAGGTCCTCGGCGCGGCAGATCGGCGGGCAACCGGCCGCGAGAGCGGCGGCCTCCTCACGGCCGGCGTCGTCCGGGGCGGCCTGCCAGCGGGCGTACGCGGCGCCGTCCTCCTCCCGGAGCACGGGGAGCACCCGACCCCGGCCGAGCAGGCGCCAGGCGAGGTCGTGGACGGCGGTCAGCCAGCGCAGCGAGGCGCCGTAGGCGACCTCGACCGGGCCGGTGCCGGGGAGTTCGGCGGTGGCGCCGGCCCAGTGCGGGTCGTACAGGCCGCCGAGCAGCTGGGCGGCCTCGGCGGGGTCGAAGAGCAGGCCGGGGACGCGCCAGGAGGCCAGTTCGACGCCGCCGGTGGTGGCGCCGACGGGCAGGTCCGGGGAGGGTGCGGGGCGGCCGCCGAGGGTGGGCAGGCGCAGGCCGGTCCAACGTTCGGCGCCCTGCTCGGCGAGCCAGCCGAGGCCCGGACCGATGCCGCCGAGCAGCCGGGCCACCGTGGCGGCGGGACAGGCGTAGGGGTGGGCGCGGCTGCCGGGCTCGGCCCGTGCGGTGCGGAAGGCGTGCGCGTCCTCGGCCCACAGCGCGAGGCGGCCGTCTGAGCGCCAGATCGCGTGCAGGGCGTACATCCGGGGCCTTCCGTCGGGGGCGGTCCGTTTCACCTTAGGGCGTCGGTCGCCGCGCTATCGAGGACCGGACCTGTCCGCATTCGTCGATAGCGTCGGTACCACCGGAAGCGTGGGGCGGCCGACCGGGCCGCCTGCCGACCGGTCATCCCGGAGCCGACGAGAGGCGATCGAACATGCCCACCCTGGTGAACGCCGAGACCGACGAGCGCGAGGCCCTGCTCTCCTTCCTGGCCGCCCAGCGCGGCGGGCTGCGCCGCGCGGTGCACGGCCTGACCGAGGAGCAGGCGGCGGGCACCCCGTCCGTCAGCGCCCTCTCGCTGACCGTGCTGATCAAGCACGCGGCGCGCTGCGAGCGGTTCTGGATCGCCGACAACCTGATGGGGCGGGGAGCCGACAACGGCCGCGACGGGAACGACTGGGCGGACGAGTACCGGCTGACCGAGGGCGACACGCTGGCGGCCTGGCTGGAGACGTACGAGCAGGTCGCGGCGGAGACCGAGAAGGCCGTCCGGTCGCTGCCCGACCTGGAGGTGGACTTCCCGCTGCCGGTGGCGCCGTGGTTCCCGCCGAACAGCCGCCGGTCGGCCCGCTGGGTGCTGCTGCACCTGATCCAGGAGGGCGCCCGGCACGCCGGCCACGCGGACATCATCCGCGAGTCGATCGACGGGAAGACCGCCTTCGAGCTGGTCGACGAGGTCGCCGCGGCCGAGGCCCCCGCCGCCTGACCGGACCGCCCGCCCACCCGGACCGACCGGACCGACCGGACAGTCCGTCCGACCGGACCCTCCGGTCGGGCGGGGCGGGGGCCGCCGGACGGCGCGCGCGGGGAAGCGGTCCGGAACTTCCCCGCACGAGTGGTTGAACATTGAACGAATCGGGTCTATGGTGGAGCCATCAAGTTGAAGCCTAAACAAAAAGGCTTCCGACCCGAGGAGCAACCATGGGCATCTTCAACCGCCGCAACGACACCGCCGTCGCCGAGGCCCCGGCCGGCCCGGACCTCGCCCACCTGACCGGCGACTACACCATCGACACCACGCACAGCCGGATCGGCTTCGCCGTCCGCCACGCGATGGTCACCAACGTCCGCGGCGAGTTCACCGAGTACGAGGGCAAGCTGCACCTCGACGGCGCCGACCCGGCCAACTCGACCGCCGAGCTGGTGATCAAGGTCGCCTCGGTCAACACCAACCAGGCCCAGCGCGACGAGCACCTGCGCACCGGCGACTTCTTCGCCGCCGAGACCTACCCGGAGATCACCTTCCGTTCCACGGGCGCCGAGGTGGTCGACGCCGACACGTACCGCATGCACGGTGACCTGACCATCAAGGACACCACCCGCCCGGTCGTGCTCGACCTCGACTTCACCGGCTCCGCGACCGACGTCTACGGCGCCGAGCGGGTCGGCTTCGAGGGCGGCACCACCGTGGACCGCACCTCCTGGGGCCTGACCTACAACGCGGCCCTGGAGACCGGCGGCGTGCTGATCGGCGAGAAGGTCAAGCTGACCCTGGACATCTCCGCCGTGAAGGCGGCCTGATCCGGCCACCTCGGCCCGGTGTCCCGGCACCGCCCCCGCCGCCCCCCTGTCGGCGGGGGCGCCGCCGTACCCGGACGGAACGCGCACCCACCCAGCGCCGACGCCCGTCTCCCCGGCCCCACCGCCGACGCCCAGGCCCGAGGGTCCGTAGGCCCGCAGGCCCACATGTTCAGCCCGGCAGCAGGGCGGCGTCCTCGGCCGGCAGCCAGCTGCCCGGCGGGCGGCGCAACCAGCCTTCCCCCGAACCGATTTCGACGGCCGCGGCGCACAGCGCGGCCAGCCCCGGGTGCCGCAGGTCCGGCCGGTGCACCAGGCCCAGCAGGCTGAGCGGCACCGGATCGACCAGCGGACGGGTGACCCCGCCCGGGATCTGCGGGCCGCCGGTGGTGGAGAGCACCGGTTCGCGGTGCCGGGCCAGGTAGCGGCCGAACTCCCCCAGACCGACCGCGGGCGCCCGCCCGGGTGCGGCCCGCAGCCCGTGCGCGTCCAGGAGCCGGCGGCCGAGGTCCGTCCACTCGCTGGTCGCCGGATTTCCCGCGCAGATGTCCACCGGGTGTCCTGCCAGCGCGCGCAGCGGCACCTCCGCCCGCCCGGCGAGCGGATGATCCTCCGGCAGGATCACCGCCATCCGCTCCAACCGCACCGGGACGTGGGAGAGTTGGGCACGCAGCGCGGCCGGCAGCCCCGCGAAGCGGCCGAAGGAGACGTCGAGCCGGTGCTCGACCAGTTCCCGCGCCGCGGCCGCCAGACCGCCGTGGAACCGGGCCAGCAGCTCCTGCTCGGGCAGCGCCCGGCGGGCCGCTTCGAGCACCCGCCCCTCGGCCGGATCGGAGCCGCCCGGCTCGCTGTTGACGTCGACCAGCAGCGGCCGGTTGTCGGCGGCCGTCAGGATCTCGTCGTGCAGGGCCAGCAGCCGCCGGGCCTTGGGCAGCAGCGCCCGGCCGGCCGCGGTCAGCTCGACGCTGCGGGTGGAGCGGTGGAACAGCGAGTCCCCGAGGGCCCGTTCGAGACTCCGGATATCCCGGCTGAGCGCTTGCTGGGCGAGGTGCAGCCGCTCGGCGGCCCGGCCGAAGTGCAGCGTCTCGGCGGTCGCCACGAAGCCGCGCAGCAGGCGGGGGTGCAGGTCACGGGGCATGCCGCAGAGATTAACAACAGAGGTGCGTCAATCGGTCCGAACAGGTGTTGGACCGCCCGCGGACGCCCCCGCCAGGCTGGGATCCCGCCCCGCACCGATCAGGAGCCCAGCCCCGTGTTCGCGCCGTACCGCCGTGTCCTGTCCGCCCCCGGCAGCCTCGCCTTCACCCTGGCCGGGCTGCTCGCCCGGCTCGCGGGCGGGATGACCGGCGTCGCCACCCTGGTGCTGATCGCCGACCGCCGCGGCTCGTACGCGCTGGCCGGCGCCGTCTCCGCCACCGGGGTGATCGCCTCCGCCGTGGGCATGCCGCTGCTCGGCCGGCTGGTCGACCGGCACGGCCAGGCCCGGGTCGCGGTCCCGGCCGCGCTGGCCGGCGTCGCGCCGCTGCTCGGACTGGTGCTCTGCGCCCGTACCGGCGCACCGGACTGGACGCTCTTCGTCTGCTGGGCGGCCGCCGCGACGGCGCCCAACGTCGGCGGTATGGCCCGCGCCCGCTGGGCCCACCTGTACCGGGACGACGAGACCGCCCGGCACCGCGCCAACTCCCTCGAACAGGCCCTGGACGAGCTGTGCTTCATGACGGGCCCGGTCCTGGCGATGCTGCTGAGCACCGGGATCGCCCCCGAGGCCGGCCTGCTGACCGCGGGGGCCCTGGGCACCGGCGGCGTCCTGCTGTTCGCCGCCCAGCGTTCCACCGAGCCGCCGGTCCGGCCGGCCCCAGCCGGCGGCCGGACCCCGCTGCGCTCGGCCGGGCTCCGGGTGCTCGTCCTGACCTTCCTGGCGACCGGCGTGGTCTTCGGCTCGCTGGAGGTCACCACCGTCGCGTACACCGACGCGCTCGGTCGCAAGCCGCTGGCGGGGGTGCTGCTGGCGCTGGTCGCTGCCGGGTCCTGCGCCTGCGGGCTGGCGTTCGGGCTGGTCCGGCCGCGGCGTCCGGCGGCGGCCCGGCTGCTGGCCGGGGTGGCCGCGATGGCCGGCCTGCTGCTCCTGCCGGCCGCCGCCGCCCTGACCGGGGCCGGTCTCGCCGTGCTCGCGGTGGCCCTGCTGGCGGCCGGCTGCGGGACGGCACCGACCATGGTGAGCGGCATGACGCTGGTTCAGGAGCTGCTGCCGCGACGCCGGATCAACGAGGGCATGGCGGTCGCCGTGTCCGGGATCCTGGTCGGGATCTCCCTCGGCGCGGCCCTCGGCGGCGCGGTCGCCGAGCGGACCGCCCCCGGCACCGGTTACTGGGTGCCGGTCACCGGCGCCGCACTGGCCCTGCTGACCGCCACGGCCGGACGCCGCCGGCTGCACCGCCCCGCCTGACCCGCGGTCGCCCGGGCATCCGGCCACCCCCGGGGAGGCCCACACCGGCCGAAAACCCTCGGCGGCCTGTCGGTGGCGTCCGTTAGCGTCCCCCCATGGACCCGGTGATCACGTACCTGCGCGGCGACGCCACCGCGCCGCAGGCGAAGGGCCCCAAGGTGATCGCGCACGTGTGCAACGACCTCGGCGGCTGGGGCAAGGGTTTCGTGCTCGCGCTGTCCCGGCGCTGGCCGGAGCCGGAGGCGGCGTACCGGCGCTGGCACCGCGGCCGCGCCGGGAACGACTTCGGCCTGGGCGCGGTGCAGCTGGTCCAGGTCGGCCCCGCCCTGTGGGTGGCGAACATGATCGGCCAGCGCGGCATCAGGACCGGGCGCTCCACCGGGGTGCCGGTCCGCTACGAGGCGATCGACGCGGCCCTGGCCCGTCTCGGCCCGCAGGCCGTGGACCTGGGCGCGTCCGTGCACATGCCGCGGATCGGCTGCGGGCTGGCCGGCGGGCGCTGGGAGCGGGTGGAGCCGCTGGTCCGGGCCCGGCTGACCGAGCGGGGCGTGCCGGTCACGGTGTACGACCACTGACGCGGGCGGCGGGCCAGCCGTACTCGTACTCGGGCAGCGTGTGGCCGCCCGGGAGGACGGCCGTTCCCTCCGCCGTCCGCACGCCGCCCTCGCGCTCGTAGAAGGCGAGGGCCCGGACGTTGGCGCGCAGCACCTCCAGCCGGACCGGCGCCGGGGTGCTGTCCAGGGCGGCCCGCAGCAGCCGGCGGCCGATGCCGCCACCGGTGCGGCCGGGCCGGACGTGCAGGTTGTCGATCAGGGCCCGGCCGTCCTCCTCCGGCACCAGGTAGGCGAAGCCGAGCAGGTCGCCGCCACCGTCCTCGGCGATCAGCAGGGTCGGGGTGTTGGCCGGCTCCCCGTAGTCGGCGCCGAGCCGGATCCGCCAGAGCTCACGCCGCTCCGCCGGCATCCCCTCGCCGAGCACCTCGTCCGGGACCAGACCCGCGTAGGCCGTCCGCCAGCTCTCCGCGTGCAGGGCCGCGACGGCGTCCGCGTCGGCCTCGCCGCCCACCCTGATGACGATCTCCGATTCCATCGCCCCACCCTCCCACACGGGCCACTTGAACATGTTCAAAAGAACCCCTACAGTCATGCCCAGAAGGTTTTGAACACGTTCGAAACGGAGTGGTCCCGATGGACTACGCAGTTGTCAGCTACGCCGCCTACCTCCCGATCGCCACCGGCGTCACGGTCTGGGTGGCCCGCACCCTCAGCCGGAACGGCCGGATCTTCCTGGCCGACGTGTTCTCCGGGGACGACCGCCTCGCCGACGCCGTCAACCAGCTGCTGGTGGTCGGCTTCTACCTGATCAACCTCGGCTTCGTCGCGCTCTGGATGCGCAACAACGAGGTGGTGACCGACCTCAAGGACGTCTTCAACGCCCTCTCCTACAAGCTCGGCACCGTCCTGCTGCTGCTCGGGGTGATGCACCTCGGCAACGTCTACGTGCTCAACCGGATCCGCCGCCGCGGCAGCCTCGACAAGCAGCAGCGGCCGCCGGTCCCGCCGCAGGCCTGGCTGCAGCCCGGCCAGGCCTGAGCGGCCGGCCATGACCAGCCCGGCCACGAACGGTCCGGCCGCCGGCGGCCCGATGCCGGCCCACCCGGCGGCGACGTACCCGGTCACGGCACTGCCGCCGGTACGACGGCTGACCGTCCTGCACGACCCGAACTGCGGGCTCTGCCGGCACCTGACCCGGTGGCTGCGCACCCAGCGCCAGCTGGTGCCGCTGGAGTTCGTCCGGGTCGCCACCGAGGAGGCCCGGGCGCGCTACCCCGGGCTCGACCACGACGCCGCGCTCGGCGAGATCACCGTGGTCGGCGACACCGGGGAGATCTGGCGCGGGGCACCCGCCTTCGTCGCCTGCCTCTGGGCGCTCGCCGGGCACCGGGCACTCGCCCAGCGCCTCAGCACCCCGGCCGGCCTCCCGCTGGCCAGGGCCGCGGCCTACGCCGCCAGCCAGTACCGCGCGGCCACCGGCGCCGGCCGGTCCGTACCGGGTGCACAGGGGTCACCCGGTACGGACCGGCCCGGCGGGTCGGGCGTCGATTGCGACTCGGGGACCTGCGCCCTGCCGGGCTAGGCTCAGGGACCGTGGACGACGTGGCATCGACTCAGGGTGAGCAGGGCGGGAGCGGCGGACCCGGCACCGCCGGGCGGACCGCCGGGGACCTCGCCGCCGGTACGGGCAGCACGCCCGTACCGGCCGGCGAGGTGCGCGGCGGCCGGGCCCTGCCCAAGACCGACAAGAGCGAGCAGACCAGGGCCCTGATCCTGGAGACCGCCATGCGGCTGTTCCAGGAACGCGGCTACGACAAGACGACGATGCGCGCGATCGCCCAGGAAGCCGGCGTGTCGGTCGGCAACGCCTACTACTACTTCGCCTCGAAAGAATTGCAGGTCAGGTCTAGTACGGGTTCCACCTGCGTGGCCGCCAGCAGTCGGCGCCCGAGGTCCGTCCAGTCCTGCGGCGCCGCCGGGTTCGGCCCCCCGAAGATCCACCACACCCCATCCGCTGCTGCCGGGTCGCGCGGCCCCGCCTTGCACGGGATTCCCTGGCCAGCCAGTAGGGCAACAGCGGCTTCCGCATCCATCTTGATCATGGGGGCAGGCTACCGCCCGGGGACTACGCGGGGCGGGGTTTCGCAGACCCCGGCCCGGTAGGGTCGGCCAGCGTGGACAAGCCGAACGAGACTGGCGCCCCCGAGCTGCCCGGCGGGCGGGCGCTACCCAAGACCGATAAGAGCGAGCAGACCCGCGCGCTGATCCTCGAAACGGCCATGCGCCTGTTCCAGGAGCGCGGCTACGAGAAGACCACCATGCGCGCTATTGCCACCGAGGCGGGAATCTCGGTCGGGAATGCTTATTACTATTTCGCCGGAAAAGAGTTCCTAATTCAGGGATTCTATGACCGGATGACGTACGACCATGCCGCGGACGCAAGAAATCGAATGGCGGAAACCAGCGATTTCGCGGAGCGCATGGAAATTGCCATTACGTCGTGGATCGACACAGCCGCGCCCTACCATGAGTTTGCCGCCCAGTTTTTCCGCACGGCAGCGGACCCGACTAGCTCTCTAAGTCCGTTCTCCAACGAGTCTCATCCGGCGCGGGCCACGGCCGTGGAGCTGTTCCGCGACGTGCTCGCCGGCTCGGAGCTGGCACCCAAGCTGGACGCCGAATTGGTGGAGCTGCTGCCTGATGTTTTGTGGCTGCATCTCATGGTCGTGGTCCTGTATTGGGTATTCGATCGGACCGAGGACACCGAGCGTACGCGGGAATTCGTTCGGCGCTCCACCCCGATGGCCGCACGGATTATCAACCTGTCCCGCTACCGGGTGTTCCGCCCGATCGTCCGCGACGCCAAGGGACTGATCCAGGATTTCATCCTGCCCACCATCGGCAAGGCGGCGATCAAGTAGCAGATAGCCCCGCCCGTGCGCCGGGGGATGCGCACGGACGGGGCGGTCGGTGGGGTCAGCGCCCAGCGGAAGCCACCAGCGCGACCAGGACGGCCAGCACGCCCGCCACGGACACGGCGTAGGCGACCAGGGTTCGGCGGGGGTCTGTGAGGCCCTGCTGTGCCCTCTCTGCGGCCTCTCGGTAGTCGGCCTGACCGTCGTCCAAGGGGAAGGTCACGCCGATGCTCCAGCAGGGCCGGACGCGAGTGCTTGCCGGGGGAATCGCTCCATGGCGCGGAAGAATCCCAGCGACTCGGAGTTCTCGGCCTTGAGCACCGCGAGGAACGCCCGGAAGTCCCAGGGGTCGAACCCCTCCACGCTCCGCAACGGTCCGATTTGAGGGTCACGCTCAAGCGCGCTCAGCAGCGCGTCCAGGTCGGCCCCTGTCTCGTTGCAGAACGTTTCCATGGCGATGATGAACGCCGCCTTCATCCCCAGGTACGCCGCTGTTGCAAACTGCGCCAGTTCGTCCGGTTGCTGCTGCTCGCTCTCGCCCACGTGCGGGTCCTTCCGGGTGGTGCCCGGCTACCCCCGGGCCGCGCGGGCTCCGGGAGTAGCCGGGGGTGTGGGGGTGGGGTGGTGGTGTCAGGCCGCGTAGAACAACCGGGTGGCCTCTTGGATGTCGTGGACGGCCCGCGCGAAGTCCTCGGGGGTGCCGCCCCACGGGTCAGCGATTCCCGTTCCCAGCATCCGGACCGTTCGTCCGGGGGCCAGCGTCTCGACGGCCTTCGCCGTCTCGCCGTCGACGGCCACCAGGTCGTCCGCCCAGTTGATCAGCTCGGTGTCCAGCAGCGCCCCCCGATGCCCCGTCAGGTCGTAGCCGAATGCGGCGGCAGCCTCGATCATCAGGGGGTGGGCGGGTTTGCCCACGTGCCAGTCGCGGGTGCCGGCCGACCGAACGTCCAGTGTTCCGCCGGACCGCTCGGCGATGATCAGCGCGGCGATCGGGGAACGGCAGATGTTGCCCTTGCAGACCACCAGGACGCGGCGCCTGGTCCCGGCCGGGCTCACCGGTCCGTCACCCTCTCCAACTCGAACGTCAGGACGCCCAACGCTTCCTTGTGGGGCGGGAAGATGGCGTAGATCGCTTCAAGCTGCTCGGCCTCGGTCGCCTTCGGGTTCACAGCCTCGACCTTCTCCGTCCCGAACATCTCCTTGAACGTGGCGTACTTACCGATGCGGGTCACCCGGGTCAGGGCCGACTCATCGCGGCAGGTGAAGTTCAGGAGGTCGCCGACCTTGATGCGCCGCATGGAGTCGTAGGCCACCCGGACCTCAACCGTCTTGCTGCCGTCGGCGATCATGTCGAAATACTGCTTGTAGATCTGGATGTTGCGCGGTCGGCCATGCGCCTGAGACTGGTTCTTGGCAGGCTGGCGACTGGTCATGAGTCGTTCCAATTCGGTGGTGGTGTAGGGCCGGTAGAAGTGCCTCGGGTCGGAGAGCAGCAGCTCTCCCAGGTCCGAGAGCGCGTCTACGTAGTCCTCTGGAGTTCCGGGCCAGAGCGCGGGATTGAGCATCCATCGGAAGCCCTCCCCGGATGCCGGACGCCCGGACTCGGCCAGCTCACGGAGCAGGCTCTTGGAGAGCTTCGCGCCGTCGGGGCCGAGAATCTGCGGGGTGAAGATGCGGACCGGCGCGGTAGCCATGGCGCCGATGGCGGCGTGTGCGCCGTCAACGAGCTGGCAGCCGAACGCCCAGTCCCCGCCCTTCACCATGACGTGCAAGGTCCCGTCCAGGCGGTAGGACCGTTCCTTGACGACGTTTCGGTACAGCGTCGCCAGGTCCAGGTAGCCACCGCCCAAGGGCGTGATGTCGGCCTCGTAACGGCCGTGTTCGAAACACACCGACTCGAACAGAGCGCCCGAGCCATCGAGTTCGAGCAACCGGGTTCGCTCGGCGTACTTCTCCGCCCAGCCACACACCGGGCACGGGATACGGATGTGTGCCGACCCGGAGTGCGGGTCCAGCCAGTAGCGGATGCTGTCCAGTTCTTCCAGCGTCCGCAGGAACTCCGCGCGGAACGTGGGGCCAGCCTGCTGCGCCGTGTAGGTCGTCAGGTGGTAGTCCACGCCGGTCCGGAGGGACAGGGAGTCAAACAACGGCGTGTAGTGGGTTCGCACCAACTCACCGACGGAGGCCGGTCCCAACTCGTCGTAGTACGTGCGCTGGTACGTGTGTCCGCTGGCCGGGTCCTTGGTCGTCACCGCCGGGGCGTTGTCCAGGGCGTAGAACTCCACGTCGGCATCAATGCCGTAGGCGTCGCGGGCGGCCTCGGCCACCAGGAACGACAGGCTCTGCACCATGTGCGTGCCGATGTGCGGCGCTCCGTTGATCTGCGTTCCGACCGTGAAGCGGATGCGGTCCGTTCCCTCGGCCATGATGCGCGGCCGGAGCACGTCCAACACGTCCTCAACTGCGTTCGCCAGCACGGTGTTCGGGGACTGAAGTTCAACAGTCACACTCATCGTGCGCCCTCCCTCTGGTTGATGCTCGGATGAGGTAGTGCTGTGCTGTGCCTTGCAGGTTGCGGCAGTTGCGGAGTCTGCCGCGCGGTGGTGCGGACCGAACGGGCCTCTCTGACCCCGGCGAAGAACAGGCCCAGCCCCGAGGGACGTATGGCGTGTGCGGCCACTAGTCCCCCGTGTTGCGGTGCCGCCGGGGTCGGTTCTGGCCTCCCTGCCTGGGGGGTCGGCCAAACGAGCCGGCCGACGGCTTACGGCAGACCGGGCGGTCCTCGGGGTCCGGCTCGACCGGGGGTTCCCGACGGCTGGCGCGAGCCAGGAACGCCCAACTTGCCTCGGTCTCCTGGTCGCCCTGGTCGTCGTCGCCCGGAGGCTCGCGGAGCGCTGCGGCGCTCACCCGGCGGTCCGGAGTTCCGGCGTGGTGAGGCCCCGACGGCATCCGGGGCAGGTGCACCCGATCACGGTGTGCGGGACCACGGCGAGGGCCGTGGACGGGTCGTAGTCGTCCAGGGGCGACCAGCCATCGGGGAGCGCGTACGGCTCCTTGGCGGGGCGAACCTGCTCGGGGTCCGCATACGTCCTTCTGGTCTTTCTCCTGCTCGCGCCGGACATCGCTGGTCATCTCCTAGCACACCGGGGAAATGTGGTAGCGCAAAGCTACCGGTGTGCTACAGCACGGGAGTATGGTTGTCGGTGACCTAGCGCACTGACTCTCCGTCACACCCCAGGGGGCACCCCTATGCCAGGCACCAGCCACCCGTTCACCCGCATCGCCGACCACTACCGGACGGCCATACTGTCCGGCGAGCTGGAACCCGGCACCAAGCTGCCCAGTCAACGGGAGCTCTGCCAGCGCTGGAACGTGGCCAGCGCCACGGTCAGCCGAGCGCTCCAGTCACTCCAGGTTGAGGGCTACATCCGAACGAGCCAGCGCGGCACGTTCGTCGCCGACGAACCGGCGGTCGCGGCGTCCGGCCGTGACCGTCTACTCCAGGTCCACCGCATCCGTACGAGCCTGATGATGGGTGAGACGAGCGTGGTCACGCGGGCCGAGCTTTGCCAACCCCCGCTGTACGTCCAGGACTTGTTTAACCTCGACCCCGGGGACCAGTTGGTCCGCCGGGACTTCGTGGTGGGCAAGGGTCGGCAGCGGCTCATGTTTCAGGGGGTGTACTACCCGGCAGAGTTCGCCGCCTTGGTCCCCGAGCTGCTGAGCACTGCGCCCGGGAAGAACGCGGGGCTTCTGGCGAAGATCCTCGACGCCACCAACCGGACCATCAACCATGCCCGTGATGACATGCACGGCAGGGCGGCGAACGCCCGGGAAGCGAGCGCGCTGGGCATTCAGATCGGTGCCCCCATCCTGGCCGGGGTCCATCGCTGGTCCGACAACGACGGGATCATTGAGTACGGCGAGTGGTGCATCCCCACCCGCTTCACGATCGGGTACGAGTACAACCCGCAGGCACTCAGCTGAGACAGCAGGACGCGCAAGAGAACCCCCGGCCGGTCTGGTCGGGGGTTCTGTCGTCAGGGCCGCTACTCGGGCTCGGACTCGTCCTCGGCCTGGCCCTCGGCCGGCTCCAGGAACGGGAACGGGTCGATGGGCTTCCCGGCCGCCTGCATGGCGGCCTGCCAGTCGCTCACGGCGGCCTGGCCGCAGCGTCGTGCCATGTCCTCGACTAGCCAGTCCTCAAGGGTCGCGGACGGCGCTATCTGCCCGTCCAGCCACTCGGTACACAGTTCCCGTAGGGAGAGGCTGGCGATCATCGCCCGTGCCCTCTCGAAGTCTCTCCGGCCGGGCGCTACCCCGTCGGCCCCCCGCCGCTTTCGCTGAGTCATGGCCGCAAACGTAACAGCGTGCTAGCACGCCAGCAACGGCCGGGTGGCAGTCGGACTAGGCCCCAAACGAAAAATGAGCCCCCGACCGGTTAGGCCGAGGGCTCATTTTGAATTGGTAACACTTTACGCATTCATTGCCCTACCTTTCACATTCGCATTACCGCTTCGGCGAATAGCTTCGGCACGGCCGCGGGGACTCAGGAGTAGTCGGGTGGTCCGCATTCCATTTTGGTCCGGTTCGGTGTCGATTATCGCCAGCCTTTTGCATACGAGTGAGAGCATGACCGGGTAATCCGGCCCTATCTCCAGAATGTCCGGCGTTTCTGCGTACGCCGTAAGGAGAACCGAAACTTCTTCGGTCGTCAGCGCAACCACGGGTGTCCCCCTTGCCTCAGTGACGCGACGACCGAAAGCTAACATGCAGGTGGTTCGAACTTGAAACCGATCATTCAGGCGGCGTCGCGGATGGTCCCGACAGGCTCAGAAATGGGCGCGCTCCCACACATAGAACACCTGGTCAGGGGCGTACGGGTGCCATCCTGGGGTGCTGTCGAATCGGAGCAGGACCACCCGTTTGTCATCTCGGCGCTCGAATTGGACGGCCAGCACGACGGGCCGCGCCGTGGTGCCGACCACGTCCCCGATTGCAAGACTTGCGGCAGGCTTGGCAGTTCTCATGGTCACCTCTCGGGCAGTGTGAGATCTCACTCTGGAACGACGAAACGGCCCCCGACCCTCACGCGGAGAGACGGGGGCCGGCTGTGCCGGGCACTAGGTCCAGCGGCTTTGTCCGAGTAGGTATCGGGCCATTTCCATTCGGCTTTCTGCCGAGGTGGACGGGCCGAGCATTTCGGTTGCGCGGATAAAGGCGCGCTCTCGGTCCTCGGTGCCCGGGGCGGGCATCATGGACTCGGCGAAGGTCGCGCGGCGGGCCGCTTTGTCCGCCCATTCTTCGGCCTCGACCATTTCCGGTGTACGGGGGTCGACAGGTGGGGGTATATCGGTGGGGCCAGGCAGGGCGGTGGCTGCTGCCCGGTGGGCGGCGCCGGTCCGACCGAGGCGGCGGACGGCCACGGCCAGGGTGTCCACGTCCTCGGGCCGCAGGTAGAACCCGCCGACCGCTTCCCCGCCCTCGTGCGTGGTGATCAGTACGTCCCCGTCCTTGTCGACCTTGAGGACCAGGGCGTCCCCGTCGACGTGGTGGTCCTCGAATCGGTACTCGGTGCGTTCGGGCAGGTTCACGGCCGTTCCTCTCAGAAGCGCCAGGACGTACCGGTCCGGCCCTCAAGACTGCGGATGATGTCGGCACGCGCACGCCGGGCCGCCTCCGTGCGCTGGCGCTCGGTCTCGGCACGCTTGCGCTCGGCCTCGGCCTTCGCGTCCTCCTCGGCCTCAAGGCGCTTGCGCATCGCCTCGGAGGTGATCCGGTTCGCCTCGGCGGTCAGCCACGCGGCGAGTGCCTGCATGTGCTCCGGCTCAAGGCGGGTGTTCGCGGCGGCGGCCAGCAGTACGCCGCCGATGTCCCCCTCCGGGGCAACCAGGGTGATGCGGCCCGACTTGGCGTTCATGGTGGTGACGGTGCGGGTGTTGAGCTTGACGGACATGCGGTTCTCTCCTGGTGCAGTGTTAGATCTAGCGCTGGTCGTCGTCATCGGTGGGGTCGAGTAGGTCGGCGGCCCATGTCGGGCCGGTCGGGTCCTCGGCCAGGTCGAGCACGCTCGCGCCGGCTAGGGCGGCGTCCTCGGGGGTCATGTAGCGGGGCACGGTTCAACTCCCGTGTGCGGAGGGGCGGTTTAGGCGGCGATGGATTCCGCGGTGGCAAGGGCGTCCTCGAAGTCCCCGTAGCTGCGCCGGAGTTTGGCCAGGCCAGCCGACTTGTGGGCCTTCACGGCGGCCGTGGTGGTGCCGATCTCCCCCGCTATCGCCTCAAGGTCGGGGGTCACGTCCGCCCCGCGCATGCCGATGGCGGACACCTTGACCAGCCACGCGGCGCCCGAGGTGCCATACGTGTGGTCGATCACCTGGCGCTGGGTGGGCGACAGCTTGGGCAGTAGCACCCGGTTCACCAGGGCGGTGCGGGTGTGCTGGTCGTGGGCTACGTCGTCGCGGACCAGGCCGAGGGAGGCGTCAGCCTTGCCCTGGCGCTCGGCCCATCGGTCCTGCGGCGACTTCACCCGGTCGCCCCGGAACTTGAACTCTCGCTGCGCGGCCTCGGCGTCGTCGTGGGTCATGGTGTCGAGTGCGACCGGCGGGGCGAACGCCAGGCGGGCCGCGCGGGCGGACTCCCGCGAGAGGCGGTGCTTGGTGTCCGGCAGCGTCCTGACAAGGGCCTCGGCGGCGTCGTGGTCGCCGTCGGCCTCCCGCAGGGCAGCGAGGTAGGTCCGGGCGTCGCGCTGGTCGACGCCGGGCGTCGTCTCCTGCCAGGCGGCCTGAGAGATGGCGTTCTTGATGCGGGTCATGGCGTACGTGGTGAAGGTGGCGGCCGGCTGCGGAGAGTAGTCCTTGAGGGCCCCCAGGATGGCCATCCGTCCTTCCTGCGCCATGTCGTCGCGGTGTGCCATCCCGTTGGCGGTGCGCTCGGCACGCTGGTGGGCCAGGGCGATGACGGCGCCCTCAAGGCGGGCAAGGACGGCCTCGACGGCGCGGGGGTCGCCAGCCTGTGCGGCGGCCACGGTGGCGGCCAGGTCGTCGGCGTCGGCGGGGATGTTCGGGCAGGTCAGGGCGTGCGTCATCGCGGCTTGGCTCCGTGGTGCGGTGGCTGAGTCGCGGGGGTTGATGGGGGCCGGTAAAGGGCCCCGAAAGGGCATGGACATGCCAGGGCTTGGGGTGCAGAACGGCAGTCGGGGGCCGTGCACGCGCCGAGCTAAGTCCCCCGCGCGAAAGGGAAGTTAAGGAATTTGGGCAGGCCAGATAGCGGCGCGGCGCGCGCTACGGCTGCGCCGACCGGTGCCTAGATATGCGAAAGCCCCCGCCCGTCCGGGATCGCCGGACGAACGGGGGCCAGGAGAGGCGCTAGAACGCCGTTGTGCCCGCCGTCGACCGACCGGAGGGCAGGGAACCGCGCTGGCTCAGCGCGTGGGCGAGGATCGCCACACAGGCCCGCAGCAGGCGGGCGGTCGCGCGGGCCACGGCCACGGTGCGGGCGGCGACACGGAAGGGCAGGACGGCCAGGACGTGAAGGAAGGCCAGAGCGCCGGTCAGCCGGCGAACCCGGACCAGCTCGGCGGCGGCGTGTACCTCCCCCGAGCGGGCAGCGCTGACGATGGCCTCGGCCACCAGGACGCGGGCCGCCATGGGGTAGTTGGACAGTGTGAACCGCAGGTACACCCGGACGGCAGCGAACATCACGTCCCGGCCGATGCGGGCCCGGCCAGCGTCACGCCGGACGGTCTCCAGAACGCGAGTGGCGGCGTCAAGGAAGAACGCGCCGAGGCGCCGCAGCAGCGTGGCGCGGGTAGCGCGCACAGCCATACGGCCCCAAGGCATGACGCGGCCAAGCTCGGACACAGAGAGTCACCCCCCAAATTCGTTCGTTCGTTCGAGAGAGAACGTAAACACGTGGTTCAGATCTGAACAAGCGTTATTTAGACCCGACCAACCACCGACAACTACGCCGAGTGACGATCCGATGGCACCTTAAGAGATCCTAAAACCCGCTGGTGACAGCCTCGGTCCGGGGCCCATCCTGTGGACGATCAAGTCCGAGGGTCGGTCCGAGCAGCGTTAGATCTGACAGTGCCCGCAGCGAACGCCGAGCACGTCCGCCCGCAGCCACTCCCACGGGTCACGGTCCGACTTGGACAAGTTGCAGGGGGAGCACAGCGGCAGCAGGTTGTAGACGCTGTGCTCACCCCCTCGGGCCAGGGGTTGGATGTGGTCCGCGTGCTCGGGCGGTCCCCAGCAGGCGACACAGGCGTACGCGCCGAGGTCGTCCCACCATCGGGCCAGGGCCTCGGGGGTCACGGTCGGGGGAACCCGGGTGCGGCGCCGGGCCAGGGTGCGGTAGTCCTCGGGCTCGGTCACGCCGCCGCGCCATACAGCGTTCCCCAACTCCGGCCGCCGACCTTGCCCTTGGCGTCGATGCGCACCCCGAACAGGTCCATGGTCATGGCCTTCTCGACAGTACGGCGTACTTCCTCGGCCTCGGCCTTGGGAGCGGACAGGACCACCTCATCGTGGATCGGCAAGCGCAACAGGTCCAGTGCGCCCGCGTCCTGAATGTTGATCAGCGCTTGGCCCAAGAGATCCCGCGCCGTGCTTTGGCACATGTAGTTCACGGCGGCATAGCTTCTATCCCGGTCCAGTGGAACCCTGCGTCCAACCGGGGTCACCAACACCATGTTGTTGGCGAACGCTTCGCGCTGCCAGGCGTTGGACATGCGCTTGATCTCGGGGTAGACGCGCCCGTACGTCTTGCGGGCGTACTGGATTTCGTCCAGCGGGGCGCCGGTCTGGCGGGCGATCGTCTCGGCGCCACCGCCGTAGATGGTGGCCAGGCCCACGCCCTTGGCGAGCCTGCGGTGATCCTGGGTGAACCCGGGGCCGTAGACCAACTGGGCGGTGTAGTCGTGGAGATCCTGGCCGGTGCTGATGGCCAGCTTCATGGCCTTGATGTCCGCGAGGGCGGCCAGGACGCGCATTTCCACGGCGGTGAAGTCCACGGCAACGACCACTTCGCCGGGGTCGGCGAGCAGCGCGCGGCGGATCGTCCAGTCCCCGGACGGGAGCGTTTGGAGCGCCGGCCGAGAGATGGACATACGTCCTGTCCTGGCCTGCTGGTGCCGGATGTCCGGGTGCACCCTTCCTCGAACGTCCATCGTTTCCAGGAAGGTTGAGGCGTAGGCCGTCCTCCACTTGGACGCCCTCTTGGCCCTGACGACGGCCTCGGCCAGGGCGTTGGGCTTGCGCAGGTGCAGCCGGTCCCACGACAGGTCCCGGTCGGCCAGGGCCAGGAGGACGCCCTTGTCGACGCGGAGCTGTCCCCCGGCGGTGCGGTCGGTCAGCTTCTCGCCCATGGCCACCAGGGCGTCCGCCACCTGCGTGGGGGCGTTGATGTTGTCGACGCCGAACCGGGCGGCCTGTAGGGCGAACTGCTCGGCCTCGACCAGGAGTTGTTCGTCAAGGTGGCGGACGTACTCCACGTCCAGGACCATTCCGCGGCGCTGCATCACGGCGCAGATGAACGCAAGGCGGTGCTCGTACTCCACCAGCTTGGGCCGGATGCCCAGGTCCTGGTGCACCCGGCGCATCACCTCCAGCAGCCAGGACCCGAGGATGACGTCAAGTCCCGCGTACAGCTCGTACGTTGGATGCGTCAGTGGGATGCGGCCCCATCCGTTCGCCTTGGTGAGCTTGAGGGCCCGGAACGTGGCGGTGAGGTCCCCTTGGGTGTCCGGGGCGCCCGGGTCGATCCAGTGCGCGGACAAGGGCTTGAGGCCGGTCCCGATGCCACCTTCTTGGGGCTGGCGGGGGTCCACCAGCGTGGCCAGGATCTTGGTGTCCACGGTGCGCGGGTACAGATCCTCAAGGCTCACCCCGAGGTGCGCGTCACAGACCAGCCAGTCGAACGCAGCGTTATGGATGGTGAGTTGCGGCAGGCGGAGCAGCCACTTGCGGGCGGCTGCGGCGAACGGGCCGCCGTACTCGACCGGCAGGACCCACGCCGTGGTGAGGTCACCGAACTGACAGAGCCTCAAGCGGTAGCCGGGCGAGAACACGTCCAGGCCCGAGGTCTCTGTGTCGAACCCGACGACGGCCCCGGACTCGGCCTTGGCCGTGCACCAGGCATCGAACTGCGCCAGGTCCTCCGCCGTCTCGACAACACGGATTTCTACCGGCTGACCGGCGATCCGGTACGGGTGGACCCGCAATGTGGTTCTCCTTGCTATTCGCCCCCGAAGATGCCGGGGCCGGCTGGCGTGGATTCGGCGAGTTTCACGCCGACCAGTGCCATTCCGAAACTGAGTCGCTTACGGGGCACGCCGCGTTCTTCCATGGCGGTGTAGAAAGCACGCCGGGTCCAGCGCTCGCGGTGTTGGAGGTTTTCAGCTTCACACCACTGGAGATAAGCGCTGAATGCGTCGCTGCCCCGAATGTGGTCGTTTTCCGTGGCGGGCACGAGAGTTCCCGGGTAGAACCCGAACAGGGCATCCGATGTTTCCCGGTAGTTCCGGGTGGAGTCCTGCACGACGGGCGGGTCCTGCAATCCGTTGGCGTACCATTCGACGGCCCCGCGGACTGCCCAGGAAATGATTCCCTCGGCCTCGGCGAGCAGGTCTGAGGACAGCTTGTAATCACGCTCGTGCGGCGCGAAGAAGCGGGCGAAAGGAATCATTTTCACGCGGCGCCAAAGGCCGTCGTCCTGGCCCTTTACCTGCGGCTTATGGTTGGTCGCAAGCAAGATCAGGAACGTCGGCTTGTATTCGAAGAATTCCTGTCGAAGGAATCGCGCTGCGACCATGTCCTTTCCGGTCACGCGCTTGATGGTCGCCTCGCTCAGCGGGCGGCCGGCCTCACCTTCCGAGGCCAGGACCAGGCGTGATCCCTTCAGGGCGGCGATGTCGTTGGGGATGCCGCCCCCTCCGGCCCGCTCCTCGAACGTTGCGAAAGGCGTCGTCTTGGAGATCCCGGAAAAGATGCCGGACAGCGTGTCGGTGAAAACGGATTTGCCGTTCGCGCCCTTTCCGTAAAGCACGGCGAAACACTGCTCGTCAACGGAGCCGGTGATCCCGTATCCGACCAGGCGGCGAATGTAGTCCGTGAGTTCCGGATAGGTCGGGAAGATCTCGGAGAGGAATCGGAGCCAGCGCTTGCATTCCGCTTCCGGGCGGTATTCGTAGGGCAGGCAGACGGTCAGCAGGTCGGTTTTCCGGTGCTGTCGCAGGACGCCGGTTCGCAGGTTCACGACGCCGTTCCGGAAGGTCAGCAGTTCGGGCCGGTTGTCGAATTCCCCGGCGTCGACGTAGACCGAGGGGACGGACCGGAGTTCCCGAATGAGATCTTCGATCCGCCGGCTCATGGTGAAGCCTTTCGCGGCACGGGCTATCGGGCAGTCCTTTTCGGGTTCCTGGCCGGTCGCCTTTCGGTCCTCGCGGCGCTTTGCTGCGGCCACGGTCAGCGCGGCGCCCATGGAATGGATGAGCTGGCGGACTTTCACGTCGTCGCGCTCCCACACGCGCCCGTTCCAGACGTGGAATCCGAGGCCGGGGGCGTAGCGGATTCGGCCGTCCGACCACGCCACCAATGCGTGGGCGTTGAGAACGTCGCTGGCGCCGTAGCGTTCCATGGTCCGTTCCAGGACGGACAGGGCGTGTGCGGCGTCGTCCGCCGAGGGCATGGCGGTGCCAAGGTGGGCGTCCAGCTCGGCGTGTCCCTCTCCGGTCGACACCGGTAGGGCCGAGTCGACGGCGGCGCCGAGCTGCTGGACGAACTGGTCGGCGGCGACGCCGCGCCAGTCGGTCAGGTCCATGCCTGTGGCGGGCGGGACCAGGTGGTGAACGTCGAATCCGTACGGGCGCAGGGCCAGGGCAATGGCGGCGGCGAAGCGGTACCCGGCGGCGTCCCGGTCGGACGACACCAGGACCCGCCGACCGGCCAGGCCCTCGGCCAGCTCGGCGGCCAGCTCGGGACTGGCGGCCAGGGACGCGCCCCGGATGACGACGGCCCCGTACCCGGCCGCACGGGCGGTGAGGCCGTCCCCGGGGCCCTCGGTGATGATCACCACGCCCGAGGGCGCGGGAAGGGCGCCGTAGGCCGTCCAGCGCATCCCTGCGGGGTTGGCCAGGGAGAGCCAGCGCTTGGGGCAGCGGCCTGTCAGGTCCCGGCCTTGCAGGCCCTTGGGCAGGCCGTGGAAGTTGCGCAGGGGGACGACCAGGCGCGGGTAGCGGGTGTACGCGGCGGGCAGGTAGGCGAACGCGGGGATGGCGTCCGAGGCGTCGTCCACGCCGAGTTCCAGTTCGGCGGCCAGCTCGTCCCCCACCCCGAACCGGTCGGCCAGGTAGGCGCGCGCGGCGGCGGCCCACTCGGCGGAGTAGTCGAACAGGCGGGCCGAGGCGGCGTCCACGTAGTGGGCCAGCGCGGCGACCGGTGCACCGGACACCAGGTCGGGGCGCTCGGCCGGAGCGGAGTCGACCACGGTTCCCGCCGTGACGTTGAACAGGTCGGACATGGACAGCCCAGCGGCGTTCACCACGGCCGGAGTTGGGCAGCCGGCGCGGCAGTGGACGCCGACCTTGCCGCCCTCGTGGTGGACCAGCAGCAGGGACGGGCGGCTGTCGTCGTGGGCCGGGCAGCGCACGACCACGCCGTCCGGCACGGTCTCGAAGTCGCCCCCGCCGAGGCGGGTGACCAGGCTGTCCATGTCCATGGGGGTGTCTCTCCTAGGGGTTGGGTGGGGCCTCCCGCAGGGCGCGGAGGATGCGAACGAAGGTGGCCAGGTCGGTGACGACGTATCCGTCCTTGACGTTCTTGCGCGGCGCCTTGACCACGGCGACGCCGAACGGCATGCCCGCGTTCACGGCCTCGGCGTTGGCCTGGCGGACGTACTCGGGCAAGGTGATGCGCTTCTCCGCCTTGCACTCGATCACGACGGGCCAGGCGTGCAAGTCGCCTACGTCGTACCGGCCTTGCTGTGTCTGGCGCTTGCAGTTGTGGGGGTCCGCGGAATCGGCGAACTGGCGCGGCTCGCCCTCAACTAGCGGCAGGTACTTGCCAGTTGCTTCGTTGATGAAGTCGCGGACCGACGTTTCCCACGCGGTGCCCTTGCGCTTGGACTCATTGGCCACGCGACCGCCAGGTGTCACGGACGGCCGCCAGGCCCTCGGCCAGCAGCAGGCAGAGCACGCCGAGTGCCACCATGGCGCAGCCGGCCAGGGCGAGCAGGGCCAGCAGGTTGGCGGCCAAGTCGGGCCAACTCATGGTCACGGACGCCCCTTTCGGTTCCGCCACCGGTCCACCAGGGCGTGGATGCCGAGGGCGAGCAGCAGGGCGAGTAGGGCGGCCTCGGCGCCGAGCAGGCACCGCAGTACGGTGCCGAACGTTTCACGGTCCATCGGGGATGACCCCCTCGACCAGCAGCAGGGCGCCCCGGGTGGTGCCGACCATAGCAGCGTCCAGGACGCGGGAGAAGTCGGCTCGGCTGCGCGCGTCGTCGTAGATCACGATGTTGTCGCCCACTCCGGCCGTGCGGATCAGGCCGAGGGGCGGGCACTGTTCGGGGGTGACTCGAAAGATCACGCGGTCACCGGCCCGGGGGGACAGTGACGGCTACGTGCTCGGTCGTGATGTTCACTTCGCGCATGCACCGGCGCTTGACGAACCCACTCTCGTTGCCGGTCGGGCGCACTCGCAGGAACGGCACGACGCGACCGCCGACCAGGGCGCTGGACACGCGGGTGACGACGCCCTCGGCCAGGCGGACCCGGTTGTTGAGGCGGGCGGCGTAGACGATCACGGCGCCGGGGGTGATCGGGACTCCGGCTATGTCGGTGGCTGGACTCTTGGCCAAGTGCTCTCTCCGTCGGGCGCATGGGGTGCGGACATGGGAAAGGGGGCGGGCCGTGGTGACCCGCCCCCTTGGGCAGCGTGAGATCTCACACTGGTGGCGCGTTAGAACCCGACGCGGGACAGGTCCGGGTTCTTGGTGTCGCCGTCGTACGGCTTGATGACCTTGAGGACGGGCTTGCGGAACTTCACGTCCTGACCGGCGGCGGTGGTGAACTCGACCAGTTCCAGGGTGAGGCGGACGACGGCCGGGCCGCCGACCTTGTCCAGGGCCTCGGCGTACTCGTGGGCGACCTTGGCCAGCTCCCAAGAGCTGGACGTGAACTTGAACTTGCCGAGGTCCACGTCACTGGCCAGGCGGAAGGTCAGCGAGATGGACGGGGCCGGGCCTCGGCCGGTCTTGGCCCATGCCTTGCGGTCGGCGAGCAGCGGCGGGCAGCCGCACGGCTGGCCCTGGTCCTCCTCGGGGCCGAGGAACACGGCGCCGTTGCACTCGTGGATGGGACCGGAGCGGCCCCACAGGATCAGGCGGCTGTCGATGGCGTCGCCGTTCTCCACGATGATGTCCACCGAGGCGGACTCGGTGAGTACCTGGTAGATGTCCTCACCGGAGGTGTCCCACGTCTCGGACTCGCCGCCGAGGGCGGACGCCACGGCGTCGGCAACGTCCGGGTCGCCGGTCGTGACGCGCCAGTTGGGCAGCGACACCGGCCGGTTGAGGCTGTTGAGCATGCCGGACCGGAACTTGCCCACGATGTCGCTGGTGTACTTCGGCTTGGGTCGGGCGTCGGGGTCGGTGTCGAAAATGGCCAGGGTCGACAAGCGGTGGTGCTCCTAAGTGGTGCTTGGGGGTGCGGAGTTGGTCACCGAGGGGCGGCGCGTGTCCACGGGGCCGGCTGGCCCTCTGCCGCGCCGCTCCCCCGGCTCACTGGGATGGATGGGGGCCGGTAAAGGCGCTGCGGGGCGGGCTACTTGGCGCGTCGCTCGGTGCCGGTCACCAGGGCGCCGCCGGACGCCACGGGCTTGCCGAGCACTTCCTTGCTGATCTCGCGGTCCCAGTTGAACGTCTGGCGCAGGGCAAGGAAGTGGTCGAATACCCGGTCCGAGATCTCCACGGGCTTGAGGGCCCACGCCTCGGGGGTGACGTGCAGGACGGCCCCGGCGTTGATCTCGGGCATGGGGTGCTCGGTGCCCTCGGCGTCCACGATCTTGTCCGCCCTGGCGTAGGCGGTGAGCTGCAACGCGACGGTCGGGTACGTCGCCTTGCTGGTCTTCCAGTCCAGGACGCACAGTTCGCCGTCCACCTTGGCGATGGCGTCGAACGATCCGGCGTAGGCGTGCTGGTCGCTCCACGCGATGTCTTCCAGCCGCAGGAACTCGGGCTGCACCCGGTCCAGGAACTCGGAGAAGTGACGGCGGTACGGCTCGATGTCCGGGCCGACGCGGCGCACGTCCTCACCCCTGGCCAGCCGCTCGAACACGTCGTGAGCGGCCGAGCCGATGTCCGCGCGCTGGCGGGTGTACCGGCGGGCGGCGCCCTTGAGGTAGTCGACGGCCCCGGCCTGGTCGTTGAGGACCAGGCCCACCAGGGAACCGATGTTGTTGACGGCGGCCTCGGCCACCATCTTGGCTTCCCAGTAGCGCAGGAAGTCCTGCGGCAGCATCGAGAGAATCGACGTGACGCCCGGGACCTTGACGCGCGTTTCGGGGTTCACGTACAGGCGGGAACCCCCGCGCATGATGGTCGAGATGGTGGCCAAGAACTCTCCCGTGGTTGGCGCTGTTGTGCCTTGCACGGGGATGGATGGGGGCCGGTCAAGGGCCAGCCGGCGCGGGGAGCCAGATCACGGAGTGTGTTCACGTGATCGCCCGCGGAACGGTGGCGGCCAGCAGCTCGGGCACGTGAAAGCCCCCGCCCGCCCAGGAAGGGGCGCGACGGGGGCTAGAACGGCCGTACGGGGCCTACGGGACCGGGAACCCCTCGGCCCACGCTCGGCGCAGCCTCTCGGCCAGCTCACGGGCACTGTCGGCCATCACCTCGGCCAGCTCTCGGCGGTACTCCGGGACGGCCGGATCGTGGGCCAAGTCGTCCCACTGCTCGGCGCCGAGGCGAACGCAGTGCAGTGCGCCGGTCAGGTCATCCCGCGTCAGGTCCAGCATCACGCGGCGCCGCTCGGTCACCAGGGGTCCTCTCGTAAATCAACAGGCCCCCACCTACCGTCATGGTAGATGGGGGCCTGTTGGTGTCCGGACTACTCGGCGTCGCCCTCGGGCGGGGCGACCTGGCCGATCAGCTCGGCTACCCGGTCACGAATCGCCCACAGCTCCACCAGCGGGTCCGTGCCCTCGGTCGCCGTGGTCAGGTCGACCGAGGCGAGGGCCGCCCGGATGCTGGCGAGCATCGCCGCGCCGTCCTGGGGCTTCTCGGCGGGGGTGGACTGCTCTCCCCCGTCCTCGGCGCCCTCGGCGTCGCTGGTGTCCTCGGCCGGGGCCTGTGCCCTGCCCGCCTTCTCGGCGGCCTGGCGCTCCCGCTTCTCGGCGGTCGTCTCGTCCACGATGCCGTACCCCTTGAACAGGGCTTCCGTCGTCTCGGCGCCGGGGAACTTCGCGCGCTGCTCCTCGTCGTCCATCACGCCACGCAGGTACAGGACCCGCACGTCGTTGCCGTGCGCGCGGGTCGCGCCCCGCACCTTGTGAGCGGCCTTGGACGCCGGGTCCATCTCCTCACCGGCGGCGGGCTTGACGACCTTGAGACCGGCCTCGGTCCACATGTCGGCCAGCGCGTCCCGGGTGCGCTGCTGCTGGACCAGCAGGTCCGGCCAGCCGTCGCCGTCCCGCGCGATTTCGAGCTTGATCTTGTGCTGCATGATGGCGAGCTGCTTCGGTCCGGCCTCGGCCTTCTTGGACGCACTGACCACCTTCTTGGCCAGGGCCGCGCCGTCGGCCACCAGGTCGACCACGGCCTGAATGCTGCGGTAGCTCTCGACGTGGGCCGTCACCTTGCCCTCAAGGGGGGTCTCGGTGCTGCTCGGGTCGGGGTCCGAGACGCTGGCCAGGATCACAGTCGGGATGTTCTCGGCGGTGCGCTCGACCGGAAGGTTGTCCGAGTCCATCGGCGTGCCGGACTTGTCCGCGCCCGCTTCACCGGCGGTGTTGACCAGCTCGGCCAGCTGGTCCCACACATGCTCGGCCGGGTCGCCGTCGGCGTCGTACTCAAGGTCCATCACGTCGGCCAGCATCTCAGTGATGTCGGCGCGGGTGATGGCCACCCCCGGGTTCTCGTAGCCGTACCAGGCGTTCCGCAGGGCGTTGGGGGTGATGCGCTCGGCCGGGGCGTCCTCGGCCGGCTGCTCGGCCACGGCGGCGTCCTCGGCCGGGAACAGGCCCTCGGACTCGGCCGGGGTCTGCTCGGTGACCACGGGGGCGGCCTCGGCCTTCTTGGCGGCCCGGCGACGCTTCGGCTTGGCCTCGGGCTGCGCCGCCTCGGCGGGCGCCTCGGCCGGGGCCTGCTCGGCGGTGGCCTCCGCAGCGAGGGCGGCCAGCTTCTTGCCGCAGTTAACGCACAGCGCGTCACCGAGCTTGGCCGCCCGCAGCGGGGACGCTGCCTTGCCGTTGCACAGCGTCTCGATCTCGGAACGCTCGCTGTTGAAGATGATCGCGTGCGGCGTCGCGCCCTTGCCCACGGTCCCGACCTGGTGGCCAGCATCCTTGGCAGTGCGGACAGTTGCCTTGTCGGCGCCCTTGGTGGACATGGTCCCTCCCTTTCGTTGCCCCGGTCCGTCCGGCGGCGTGCTCTGATCTTGGACCATCAGAGCAGTGTTAGTCAAATAACTCTGCTCGGTCATCTGTGCGGACCGGTGTCGCCATGGTGGCAGCGTGAGATCTAACGCTGGGCCGGAACGCGAAAAAGCCCCCGCAGCACACCCGGTCGGGGTGCGCCACGGGGGCGGGGTTCAAGGCATGCGGCTGGCGATGTCGTCGGTCTTGGCGTGCAGCTCGGCAACGGTGCCGTCGTTGACGATGGCCACCTGCGCGTCCTGGGGGCCAAGGGCGCCCTCGGATTCGTGGGACAGGCGGGTGACGCCGGGCCGGTCGACGTGGACCAGGACGAACCCGGCCGCGTGAAGGGCGGTCGCCTCGTTCCTGTACCGCACGTCCGTGATGACCACGGGTCGCCGCCCGGACTTCCCGACGCTGCGGGCCTGGCGCATGGCGGCGCGAATCCAGAATCCCGAGTCGATGTCCCGGATGCTCTGGCCGAACGCCTGCAAGGTGCGCCGCACTTCGGGGCTGGACTTGGCGCGCTCCCACCCGATCTCGTCCACCAGGTCGGCGATGCGGGCCCGGCCGTACTTGCCGTCCAGGGAGTACAGAGGGTTGGCCTTGAGGACGGCCGCCTTGAGTGGGTCGGCGAACGCCACCCTGGCGAACCCGTGCTTGCTCACCAGCCGTTCGCCGATGGTGTCCTTACCGGTCCGGGCCCTGCCGATGATACCGATTCCGCGCATGCCGCTACCTCCCGTGGTCGTGTTCCACGGGAGGTAATGGGGGGTGGTTAGGGCGCGGACTCGGGGTCACCGAGGGCATCCCGGCGCGCCGCCATACCGGCGACAAGGGCGGCCTCCTCGCGGGCGTCGGCCACGTGGACGGGGGTCACCCGGTTGTGGGCGCCTCGGCCAAGGACCAGGGCCACGGCGGCGACGGCCAGGCCGATGACGGTTTCGTTGCCCTCGACGCCGGCCAGCTCGGGCACGAACGCGCCGAGGGCGGACAGGACGGCCACGATGACGGACCGGACCATGACCGGGTTGGCCTTGATGGTGTCGGTGAACTTCATTGTGGTGCTCCCTACTTGGATGCGATGCGGATTGCTTCGGCCACGGCGGCGCCGAGGCCCATGACGACGGTGGCCGGAACCGCGTAGCGCCAGCGTTCGATCTGGCGTAGGCGGTCCTCGTGGTCGGCCAGTTCGGCGCGGACGGATTCGCTGGTCTGCGTGAGGCCGCGTACGTCCTCGCGCATGCCGACGATCTGGTCGTAGATCTCCCTCGGGGAGATGTGGACGCCGAGGGAGTCGGGCTGGTCGGTCAGGGGGTCACGTCCTTAACTGCCGTACGCCTGGCGGAACAGGGCGGCCCAGCCCTTGGGTCCGATGGACGGGTCGTAGCGCTTGCCGCGCTCCTTGTAGGCCGGGTGTGCGTCCAGCCACTTGGCCACCGCGGACTGTGTCTTGGGGCCGTAGTTGTCCGCCGCTGCAACGGACTTGGGCATGTAGCCGGTCGCCTTGAGGGCGGCCTGTAGCTGTCGGGCCGAGGGCCGGGCCTTGTTCGGCGCGATGCCGTTCGGGTAGGCCGGGGGCACGTAGCGGCCCGTGCTCGGCTTGGGCGGCTTGGGGGCCGGGCCGGGCGCCGGCTGCGGGTTCGGCGCCGGGGCCGGTGCGGAAGTGCCCCCGCCCGAGGCCGAGTTGCCACCACCCGGAGCGGTCGGCTTGGCCGGAACGTTGATCTCCTGGCCTTCCCGGACGACGTTGGGGTCCTTGATGTCCGGGTTGAGGCCGAGCAGCACGGCGACCGAGACGCCGAGGGCGGCGGCGATCCCGCCGAGGGTCTGGCCCTTGGTGATCCGGTGACGGCCGGTGGTCGACGGGGCGCCGCCGGAGTAGGCCGGACGACCGAACCCGAGGATGTAGGCCCGACTGCGGGTGCGCGCGTACACGCCATCCCCGTTGGACTGTGAACCCACCTGCCCGCTGGACGTGTTGGCCTCGACGGTCAGCACGTCGGCGGTACCGGTGGACGCGGCACGCACCACGCCCACGTGGTCGGCGGTGGGGCCGCCGTCCCACGAGAAGAACACGATGTCCCCGGGGACGACCGAGGCGTTGCGGCCGAGCCACTGGCCGCGCTGCTTGAACCACGCCACGTGGCTGGGGCAGTAGGCGAACCAGCCGACGGCGCTTCGCTCGCCGATGGCCTGGCCCCACAGGCTCACGGCCATGTCGCAGTAGGGATTGAAGTTGAGGCCGTAGGCGCGGCCGTACTTGGAATCGTTGTTCGGGCCCTCGCGGTAGCCGATATCGGCGGACGCGACGCGCACAAGGTCGTTGCCAGTAGCCAGGGTTCTGGTCCTTTCGGGCATGCGAAAGGGGCCAGCGTGAGATCTCACACTGGCCCCTCGGCGGGGTGGGTCAGGAAGGGTCGGCCGGTCCGGTGAGCGGCACCACGGGGTTGGGGTCGGTGGTGGGGTTCTGCACGGTCACCGAGGCGGCCAGGGGCCGGTAGTCGGCGACGCGCCGCAGCAGTGCCGTAACGGCTTGCTCGGCGGCGCGCAGGGCTTCCGCTCCGGCGCGGGACACGGCCAAGTCGTCGGCCACGCCGGAGTCAACGCCGGTGAAATAGGCAGTGATCGCGCGTACGTCGGCGTCCGGGAGAACGATGGTCAGGGTGAAGGAATGGCCGTCGGCCACGGGGCCCCCTTACGGGTCGATGGTGTAGAACCCGGCGGCGGTGGCGTTGGCGGCCACGGAGAGTTGTGTGCCGACGGTGATGCTGGGCCAGACGTAGAGGGTCGGGGAGCCACTGGCAACCCGCGCTTGAACCTCCACACGGCGCCACGTGGTCGGCTGGCGGGCGAACCCGTCGCCCATCGGATACAGCCAGTCGCAGCGCAAGCGGTGGTTCCCGCCGATGCCTGCCGCGTAGGCCGTGGTCGTCGCGTTGGAACTGAAGTCGCGTAGGCGAAACTCGACCACGCCCGTACCGCCGAGCTGGTAGTAGAACTCACAGCGGATGACCGGGTTGTTGACGCCACCGATCGGGAACTCAAGTACCCGGTTGAAGGTGGACCCGCCGGGCCACCACGGGTACGAGTTGACCGGGCAGTGTTCATCCCGGGCGCCTCGGCCAGGGGTGCGTTCCAGCCGGTCCAGGCGGGCCCGCAGGGCGGCCAGGTCGGCGCCGAGGTTAGGGCCGTGCATAGCTGCCGACACGATCGAACACCCCCTTGGGAGCGAGCGTCAGCGCGGTGTCCTCTCCGCTGCTGTCGACCCGGGTCGTGATCTCGGTGACCTTGTACGTGCCGTTCACGGCGGGCCACCCGGCGACGCTTGCGCGGACTTGGACCAGCTGGCCCACGGACAGGTCACCGACGCCCGGGTACTGCCCGGGGTAGAGGCGAACGGACGGAACCACCAAGGGCGTTGAGCCCTCGCTGATGGCCTGCTGGGCGTACCCGGCCAGGGTGCCCGCGTCGGTCACGTCGGTACGGGACTGGACGGTTGCCAGGCGCGGGATTCGCCGGCTGGCGTCCGTCTCGTGCTCAAGGTCGTACCACCACGTCACCAACTGGGCCTCGGCGTCCCCGGCCCCGGTGGCGGTGGCCTCGGTGGCGACGTTGGACCCGTCCACGGTGAACGCGGTGACATCGCAGGTGGCGCCGTGGTCCAGGACCACGGACGTGGGCTCACCCGTGGTCGGGTAGCTCATGACGAACCGGTTGATCAGCCGACCGGCTGACCAGGCGGGGTCAATGCGGAAGTCGAACCCGTCGCGCACGGCGGCCATGTCCTCGACGGCCTGGCCGAGGTTCTTCCACTCGTGGCGCCAGTACGTCCGGTCCCGCAGGACGCCCGTGGTGAACGTGTCGTCCAGCGTCAGGGCATTGGGGCCGGTGTTCCACGGGTAGGCGCCCGTCCCGTCCCCGAAGTCCCGCAGCAGGGTCCGCACGATCAGTGCTTGGTCCCGCTGGGTGTGCGTGGACGTGTAGTTGATGACCCGTCGGCGGTAGTAGGCCCATAGGCCGAGGCACGACAGGGTGACCTCTTCGGCACCGAGGTCGACGCCGTACGACACCAGCGGCCCGCCCCACAGGACTTGGCCGCCGCGCTGGATGTAGACCAGGACCCGCCAGGGCTGGAGGGCCTGAAAGTCGAGCGGGCCGGCTGCGAGGGGGACCTTGATGCTGGCGGCGCCCGGGGCGTTGAGCGTGCGCGTGAACTGGAGATCTGAGACTGCCAGTTCGCCCCAGACCTGCCCGGACAGAAACTCGGCGAAGATGACGCGGTAGTGCAAGAGCCTCCTACTCGGCGGGGATCACGGTCATCTGGCCGTTGCTCTGCCACTCGTCGAACTGATGCGAACCACCCTGTGAGTACAGGTAGATGTAGACGGCCAGGGCGGTGTTCTTGGGGATCTGCACCTGGGCGGTACCGGCGTGGACACCACCGGCGTTCATGTAGCTGCGCATGCTCTCCCACTGGAACACGCCGTTGGACAGGGTCCACGCCGAGGTCCAGCCTTCGCGGCCGGGCGGGCACGAGTAGCGCATCTGGTAGGACAGGATGCCGATCCGGTCGTACGGGGTGGCCGGGCCGTCGAACATGATCATGCGGCCGTTGCCACCGCCGGGGGCGTCGGCGCCCCACCAGCCGGTTGCACCCTTGCCGGTACAGCTCATGAACACGGTGGGCCGGTAGGTCACCGGCCGTGCGTCCGTGGCGCCCTTGACGTACAGGCGGTCCTCATCGGTGGAGTAGATCAGTCCGCCTCGGGCCTGGCTGGTGGCGACCGCCGCGACGCCCTGTCCGGCGGCCGTGCGGATCGGGGCCAGGACGGTGGGGTCGCTCTGTCCGGCAGTGGTGTACCGCACGTCCTCGATGTCGGCGGCCGACAGGGACGTTGAGCCCTTGCGGACCTTGATCTTGGCCAGGATCAGGTAGCTGTCGAACGGGACCGAGGGAACGGCGCCGCCGTCCGTGCCCTTGACAACGTCCAGCGTCCATCCGGCCGTCAGGTCGCCGGGCACGAAGGTGGCAAGGGGCACCTCGGCGAAGGTGGTTGCGTCGGTGTCGGTGGACACCCGGGCAACGATCAGGTCCCAGCGGTCGGCGCTGGCGCTCGGGGTGGCCAGGTTGAACGCGACGCCGGGGGCGGGGAGTTCGACGTAGAAGCTCTCACGCGGGTTGCGCACTCCGGCCGAGGTGGCGGGAATCCAGGCCCGGCCGCCGGCTACCGCGACGCGTGCGGAACTGCCGGTCACAGCCGATACCTTGAGGCCGTCGGCGGTGGTACCGGGGACTACTCCCACGGTGGTGCCGCGTACGTCGGTGAGCAGGGCCCGGAAGTCGGACGGGCTGTACTCCCCCTTGTTGAGGTAGAGCGGGGCGCGGAGTCCGCCAGGCATGCGGGTACCTCTCTCAGAGCCAGGCAGAGCGCCAGCGCGCCACTGCGGTACGGGACTTGTCGCCCAACAGGTCGTCAAGGACCAGGTCGTTGACGCCGGGGCGGAGTGGGAACCAGACCGATTCCGCGGTGAGGTTCCCGTAGCGGGACGCGCCGTTGAGCAGGACGGCGCGGCTGCGGGTGTCGATGGTCAGCACCTCGCGCGGCGGTACGTCGATCTGCACCGTGATGCGCTCGGACGTGGACCGGTTGGTGATGCTCGGGGACGACACGGGGCCGGTGATGGTGTACGTGGGCCAGGTCGTGGTGTTGCCCGCCACGGTGATGGGGACCGGGGCCGCCATGCCGACGGCGCCCGCCTTCATGAACCCGAACGGGAACTTGAGAGGGAAGATCTTCACGGACCCGCGCGGAGTGATCGGCAACACCTTGGTTGTGGCCTCGGTGTCCGCGTACAACAGCGGGTCCGGGCAGAACAGTTCGACGGCCACCCGGACCGCCCCGTAGGCGTACGACTGGTCCAGGCGAACGTCTCGCTTGCGGACCTTGGCCAGCAGCCGGCCAGCGCCTCCGGCCACCCCGGGGAAGGAGAAGCGGAACGGCCGTAGGGGGCCGCCGGGCTGGAACGCTGCAAGGGTGTCCTCGACGTTCTTGGGGCCGTCCAGGACGACGAACGCCAGGTGGACGATGCGCCCGCCGAGGTAGTCCGTTCCGGTGGCCAGGCCGTCGCGCTGCAACAGGGCCTTGTCGGCGGCGCGCACCTCGGGTGCGTCCAGCAGGCCGGTGACCTCTTGCAGCACGATGGCCGAGGGGCCGCCGAGCAGGACGCCACCGTAGTGGGCCGTCCAGGACTCGGCGGCGAACGACATCGTGACGCCGGTCTCGGGCATGGGTAGGACCGGCGGCGGGGGTGGGTTGCCGGTCGTGGTGAACTCGACCTGCGCGGACCACGGGCCCCACGTGGTGGCGTCCCCGGCCTTGCACTCGACCCGGTAGGCGGTGCCCGCATTCAGCGGGTAGTCCGCAGCGTTGCCCGCCGAGTCGTTGCCGAGCGTCAGCGCCTTGGTGCCGGTGAACTGGCTTGTGATGCTGTCGTGGGCCACGGGGCCACCCGAGAGGGTGACCACCCGGGCCGCGTAGCGGGTCGCGCCCGCCACGGGGGCCGTGATGGTGATGGTGACGGTGGACTCAGTGACTCCGGTCAAGGTGATGACCGGGGCGGCCACTGCCAAGCGGTTACCTCCCTCCGTATCGGGTGTCCCACGCGATGGCCCGGCCGATCTCGTAGGGGTCCGCGTCGGTGCGGACGTTGACCGTGACCCCGGCCCCGGCAGCGTTAGATCTGACGCTGGCCCCCTCGGTGGGGGTGATGGCGTCACGCGCCAGGGCGGGGGCGGTGCCGACCGCCAGGGCCGGAACGGCGCGGGGGCCGGTAGTGAGGGCGTCGGCCAGGCCGAGGGCGTATCCCTCGGCGGTGCGGCGCATCTCGGGGGCGGTGGCCTCAAGGCCGACCGCCAGGCCCCGGCCTGCCCACATGCCGAGTTCGGCCGTGACGCGGGACGGGGAATGGATGCCGAGGGCGTCCCGAATGGGTCCGGGGATCACGTTGGAGACGAACCCGGACACCTTGTCCTTGATCCAGCCACCGGCGTTCTGGATGCCCTGCCACAGTCCCTCGACCACGTGGCGGCCCTCGCCGACCAGCAGCGTTCCCAGGTTGCCGATGCCCGTAGCGACCTTGCCGGGCAGGGCCTTGGCTTCCTCAACAACCTTGCCAGCGCCGTCCGTTACGGCGCCCTTCATGTCGTTGAAGCCGTCGCGTCCGGCGCGTGCCAGGTAGCTGCCGAGGCTGGACAGGCCGCTGACGAACCGTCCGGGCAGGCCGGTCACGTAGGACACTGCCTCGGAACAGCCGTTCGAGACGGCCGACTTGAAGCTGTTGAAGTGGTCGGACACTGAGCCGGCGAACCGGCCGACAGCGCCCGCCGCATCGGCGATTCCACGGCCGAAGCGGACCACCCAGTCGATGACGTTGCCGACCCAACTGATGGCAGTACCAAGGGCGTTGAACAGGCTGCCGAGCACTTCCCCGGCGAACCGCAGGACGGGCGGGATGACCTCGCCGAGCAGTCGGGCGGCGAACTTGGCCACGGCCTCCGTGACGGTCACAACGACCGAGATCACGGGCTGCGCCTTGACGTAGACCTCGGTCAGCTTCTCGCCGAGCATCTGGACGCCGGGGGCGACGTACTGGCGGATCACGTCGGCGGCAGCCGACACGATCGGCGTCAAGTTCTCGTAGACGGCGCCGTACACCCGCATCACGGCGGGGAACACGGTGTCCGTCAGAATGCTGCCGACCGTGCGGAAGAGCGGCAGAAAACCCGAGCCCACCGCCGAGGCGACGGACTGGTACGCGGGTAGCAACTTGCCGACCACCACGTCCCCGAGGCCCTGCACAGCCGGCAGGACGTAGACCTTGGCCGTGTCCGCCAGGGACGACAGCTTGCCGCCGACCTCGGAGACGATCCCGGAGCCGGAACCGATGCCGCTGAACAGCTCGGTGGCGACCTCCCGGCCCTTGGTGAAGGCCGGGCCGAGAACGGACCCGACAACCGAGGCGCCACGCTCAACCCACGGGATCAGGTAGCCACCGACGGCGTTCGTGACGCCCTCGGAAATGCTGCGCTTGAAAACCTCGATCTTGCTTTGGGCATTGTCCCGAAGGGTGTTGCCCATCTTCTCGGCGGCGCCGCCGACTTCCCCGAGTGCCGCAACGGCATTGCTCGGGTCCATCGCGTAGAGCGCGGCGCCGAGGTCTTCGCTCTGAGTTCCGAAAAGTGCTACGGCGGCCTGCGACCGGGCGACCGGATCGGGTATTTCCTTGAGCTTTTGGAGCGTCAGGGAAAGGCCGTCGCTGGCCGTCTTTCCGCCCTGGCCGATCTTCGCGGCCATGTCCTCGGCGTCCAGGCCGAGCGCCTTGAATCCATCGGCGGTCGTCTTGCTTCCGTCGATGGCCCGGATAGAGAATTCCTTGAGGGCGTCCGCCGCTACGTCGGAATCCCGCGCGCCTGCCTGTACGGCCTGCGATATCAGGCCGAGGGCGGCCGGTCCGTCAAGGCCGAGCTTTTGGAACTGGACGCCGTATTCGTTGAACGTGTCAACGAGATCGTCGGCTTTGTTCGTGCCGTTCTGAAATCCCTTGGTCAGAACATCAAGGGCAGCCTCGGCATTCGGCGCCAGGCCGGTCCGCAGCATCTGCGAAACCGCGTTCGTGACCCCGCCAAGGTCCTGGTCGAAGACTCCAGCGACATCGGCCACCTTCGTGGAGATGGCCTGTAGCTGGTCGTTCGTCGCGCCCGGCGGTGCAATGCCGGACTGCATGACGGCCTTGATGGTGTCGGCGGCCGTCTGGAAATCCTCGGTGACGCCCTTTGAGTAGAGCTTTCCGGCGAGCTTTCCGGCCGAGGCCGCGGCCTCGTTTGTGGTGCCTAGCTGGGCCTGGAGTCGGCTCTTTATCGCGCCGTGTTCCAGTGCGTCCCCGATGCCCTGTGCGAGCAGGGCGCCGGCTGCCAGGGCGGCCCCGGCTATTCCGGCCTTGAGCTTTCCGCCGAAACCGGCGGCGAACCCCTGACCGGACTTTCCTCCGGGAGCCTCGCCCATCGTGGACTCAAGCTCATTGCTGGCCCGGTTTCCAGCCTCTCGCGCGGCATCGGTGACACCGCTCACCAAATGCGATGTGTCACCCGCGCGGATATCAACGTAAGCGGACCCGGCCCGAATTGCATTACCCCGACCGGGCACGCGCACCACCTATCGAATTAGCGGACGCTGGCCCATTCGGGCAGCCAGCGCCATGAATCCCCTACTTTCGTTCGGCTTCTTCGCCTCCACCCCGGGGCGGGGAACAGGAGACGGTTCGGGAACGGGATTCTTCCTCGCCCCTCCGAGCGCCACCAGAAGGGCGCCGATAAGCCAATTGGTCGACCGCATGTGGTCGATTTGAGATGCCAACAGGTGGCGGTCAAGGGTCCACTCGCCCACGTCCTCACCTGAGAGCGCCCGCACGTGGCAGGAGTCGGCGGGAAGCCGTGCCAGCAGGTCCCGGAAGCGGCCCCACGTCAGGGCGTGGGTGCCCACGTCCGCGTGAAGGTCGAGCCGGTACAGGCGCCGAAAGTCGGCGTCCAGGTCCGGGTAGTGCTCGGTGAGGTAGTCGGCGAGCGCCGTTATTCCCCCACGGTGGAGTCCTGGCCCTCGGCGTAGGCGCGGAACAGTAGGCCGAGGTCGTCCGCGCGGCCACCGGCCTGGCGGAACTCCTCGTAGCGGTCGGCGAGTAGGGCGCGGGCCATGCCCACGTCGTCACCGGCCTTGATGCACAGCTTCACGTCGTCGTCCCAGAATCCGGGGGCGGGGATGGCGAACTCGGCGCCGTCCGGGGCCTCGAACTCGATGGTGTCGCCACCGAGGCGGGCGGCGGCGTTCTGCCGCAGGGTGGCCAGGCGGTAGCGGGCGCCGTTGGGCTTGCTCAAGTAGGTATCTCCTGTGGTGCTGCGGGTCGTTGCGGGTCGGCAGCGTGAGATCTCACACTGACCCCGAGGGGCCCCGGACCCGCATCACGGGGCCGCCTCGGGGAGTTGGAGTCACCCCTGTTACGGGGTGACGGTGATCCCGGCCGCAGTGAGGACCGGGGCGTCGGTGATCTGCCACTGAGCGAGGGAACCGGCGTTGCCGAGGGCGGAGAGGGTGAACCCCCACGTGACGGCCTCGGTGTTCTTGAAGCTGGGCGATTCCACGTCGCTGACCTGGCCGACGGCGATGTACAGGCGCCACATCTGGCCTACGGCGTCCTGCCACTCGAACAGGTACGTCTCACGGGGCCGGCTGACGGTCGCCTTGATGTCCAGGACGCCGGACTTGGAGTCGCCACCGGCCGTCAGGGCGGAGCCGTAGAACGTCTCCAGGACGGCCTTACTGGACTCCAGCGCACTGACCTTGAGGGTGAGCTTGCGGCCCTTGACCAGGGTCCGCACTACGCCGTTCTGCCAGGACGTGATCTCGTCGGTGTCCTCGGAGAACTCATGGGACACGCCGTCGTCGGTGAAGGTGCCGAGGCTGGTCCACTTGGTCAGGTCGGTGGCCACACCTGCGGCGGGGAGAGGGGTGCCGAGCGGTGCCTTGTAGAGGGCGCCCCCGGTAGCGACACGGGTTAGCTCGGGCTGGAACATCGGGGTGGTGCTGGTGGGCAGGGGGTTACTCCGATCGGGTCGCCCGCGTGGCCAGGTCAATGGACGCCAGCCAGCGCGGTTCGCCGGTGATGGCGTCGGGGGCGTATTGCGGGGCGGAAGTCACCCGCACGGAGGCGATGGGGCCGGGCTGGCTGTCGAGTGCCAGCAGGGCGCCGAGGACGGCCTGTAGGGCGTCGTGGGCGTCGGCCCGGTCGGGGCCCCACACCTCAAGGTCAAGGGCGGCGGTGTCGAGTACGGGCCAGGTCATGGACCCGCCCGTCCGGCCGACCACCAGAAACAGGTGCCCGTCCGCGACGGCGGGCAGCTCGGTGCCGCTGCGCAGGTTGGGAAGTGCGGCCCGCAGGTGGGCCAGCGCCAGGGCCTCGGCGTCGGGGAAGACGATCAACTAGTCCTCCCGGATGGACTGCAAGGCCCGGCCGAGCACGCGGTGTTTGGGGTTCTTGCCGCCTCGGGCGCCGAGTTCGATGACGTTCGCGGCGGGGTCGGTGTTGGCGACCTGCGCGAACGCCTTGCCGTTCTTCACTCCGGAGCGGAGTTTGAACTTGCCTGCGTAGTCGCCGGATTGGCGCGGGGCGATGGCCTCGGCCTTGGCCTTGACCTCCTGGGCCTTGCGGACCAGCACGGCCAGGATCTCGGGGTCCTGGGCGATGGCGTCCAGGGATGCGGCGTCGATCTCCACGCGCACGTCAGACACGCTTGACCCCCTCGTAGTTGGTCAGCTCGGCCTCGACGTGGTGGGGCCCCGCGGCCGTCCGCACAAGCCGTACGGGGCGGGCGAGTTGGTACGTCTGGCCGTCGACCGTGATGCGGTCGGACAGGGACAGGTCGGCGTCCGGGGGAAGGATCAGCAGGCTGGTACGGACCCCGCCGGGGGCCGGGCGGCCGAACAGCTCGGCGCCCTGGTCCTCGACCCACGCGGGGTACTCGGCGCGGGTCGACGTGGACCAGTCGTCCACGGACGCGCCGTACCGGTCCGTCCTGCGGCCCGGTCTCTCGACCAGCGCGCGGTGCACCAGCAGGGCGGGCGGTATCAGTCCGGCCACCCCACATCCGTGACGGTGCGTCGGTCGCACCGGTCGTAGCCGAGACCGACCTTGGGGCTGGCCGTCTGCGGCAGGCCCACCAGGCGCCGCAGTTGGGCGCGTTCGTCCTCGGTCAGGCCGAGGCCGGCTGACGCCGAGGCGTCGCGCTGGTAGCTGTAACTGCCGATGGTCTCGGCGGTGAACCCGCCGGGGTTGTCCAGCGCCCGGCCGACCATGCGCACGACCAGGACCTTGGCGACCGGTAGGGCGGCCTCGGGCAGGGGCGTCCCGGCCTCGGCCAGGATCAGGGCGGACGCGTCCTCACAGAGGATCGCCACCCGGGCCCGCTCGGCGTCCCCGAGGGGAACGGGACGGCGGGCGGATACGTCGTCAGCGGTTGCGTACAGGGGCCCTCCGCCCAACTCGGCGGGGGCCAGCGTGAGATCTCACACTGACCCCCGGGGGTGTTACGCGGCGGGCTTGAGCTTCAGGCCGATGGCGCGGTTGGCGTCCAGGGTGCTGACGCCCATGAGGGTGGACACGACGGAGCGGTCCGTCAGGGTGTCGCTGTTGTAGTCCCGCAGGTACCGCAGCGCGTAGCCCTGGCCGTCGGCCGAGGCGGCGAAGGTCGCGCCCTCGGGCTTGCGCGGCGCGCGGACGACCAGCGCGAACGCCTCCTTGGTGAAGCCGATCGCGCCGTTGATCTGGTTGGACAGGAACAGGTTCCAGCCGGACAGGCGGCCGATGTTGGCGTCCCGCAGGGCGCCGCCCTCACCCGCAGCGTCCAGGCGGATGATCTTGTCGTCCTCCAGGAGAACGGACAGGATGTCCGGCGAGACGACCAGGATGCGGCCGGTGCGGTTGATCTTCCGCTTGTCGAACGCGATACCGGCGTCCTTGATCGCCTTGTAGGCGCTGGACGGGTTCGCGGCATCGATCAGCAGGGAACCGGCGCCCGCCGGAACCTTGTTCATCTCGGTGGCAAGGTTCGCCTCGACCTTGTCGGCGACGGCCTGAACCTGCGGGTCAAGGATCTGACTCGCGTAGTCCTCGACGTTGAGGTTGGCGTCCTCCTCGGTGAGGTCGACGGCCGAGTAGACGTGGCGGTCGATGGTGACCGGGGTGGTGCCCTCGGTCACGGTGTCCGTGGTGATGGACGCCTTGTTCTTGAGCGTGGTCTCTCGCGCGACCAGGGCGCCGGGCTTCTTGATGTTCACGACGGTGCCGACACCGCCGACGAAATCGCGCTCGGCGTCGCGGAAGACGAGACGGCCTAGGACGAGCTGTTCCTTGAGCAGCGGGATAGCTGCCTTGGAATAGACCTTGGCCAGGTTGAAAGCGTGGTCAGCCAAAGGGAGTTAGGGCCTTTCTTAGCCGAGGCGGCGGGCCAGCACGGTGGCCGCCAGCTTCATGGGGTCGATGTCGCCCGTGGTGCCGTTGTCGACGGCGCCGCCGGTCGGAACGGTCGGGGTGGGACGGGTCCGCAGGTTCGGGGTCGCGGCCCCCTTGAGCAGGTCGGCCAGGGCCTTGGCGTCGGCGGCCAGCTCCTCGGCGGTGGCGCCCTTGAGGCGGTCCGCCAGGGCGGCCGGTAGGCCGTGCTCGGTGGCGACCTTGGCGCGTGTCTGTGCGGCCCGCAGGTCGGCAAGCTCGGCCTCTGCTGCGGCGGCCCGGTCGGCGGCGTCCTTGGCGGCCTGCTGGGCGCGCTCCTGCTCGCTGAGCTGAGCGTCCTTGAGGGCCTTGAGCTCGGCGACGGCCGACTTGTAGGTCTCCAGCTCGGCGGCCGTCAGGGCCGGGGCCGAGGGGACAGCCGGCGTGGGCGCCGGGGTGGGCTCCGGGGCGGTCGCCTCGGGGGCCGGGGTGGTCTCAGTCGTCGGCGCTTCCGCCACTCGGTTTCTCCGTCTCTGCCTTGGTGGTCCGGCCGTCCAGGTGGCGGCGGACCTCGTTCATGTCGCCGTGGTCGGCGTAGAGCTTGTGGAATCGCTGGCCCGCGTCGGACAGTGGCGTACCGGCCCGGAACACGGGCTGCGGCTGGCACCGACAGTGGTCGTGGTAGCGCTTGCCGTTCTTGGCGGTGATGGCGGCGCCACGGGCCTTGTAGACGGCGCCTCGGCTGGCCAGGACGCCGCAGAACGCGCAGCAATTCCGGTCGAACGGGGCGCGCTGGTATCCGATAGCGCGGTCGTCGCGTTCGATGCGGTGGGCGATGGTGTCGCGGGAGCCGCCGAGGATGCTGTGTGACATCTGGCCGGACTGTTTGACCCACGCGGCGCGGGCGGCCTGCTCGAAGGTCATGCCCCCGTCCAGGGCCTTGCGGATGTAGGCCGGGCCGATCGGCCCAAGGCTCAACTCCATCTCGCCCGAGGTCACCAGGTCGGCCAGGAAGCGCCCGGCCGGGCTGGTCCCGGGAACGCCCTCGGCGGCCCGCAGCATGTCGTAGTAACCGGCCGCTGCTCTGGCCGAGTTGTGTTTGGCCTCGGCCAACACCGGTTCCGCAAGGCGCAGATACTCGGCGAACGAGTCGTCCAGGTTCTCGATGTCCAGGACGCCCCACAGCGTGAGCACACGCCGTAGGGCGCCCGAGACGATCCCGCCCTGTGCGGCGCCGTGCGCCCGCGTGAGGGCCTGTGCCAGCTCGGTGGCGGCCGTCATGCGGCCAGGCCCTGCGCGGCCGGGACAGGGCCGTCCACGCCCGGGGACCCGGTGAAGAACTGGGCCATGGCCCCGGCGACGGCGGCGTTGTCCTTGAGGGTCCGCCAGTACGCGATGTCCGCAGCGGTGACGCCGGGGATGCGCGACCACAGGCCCTCGGGCGGAATGCCGAGCATCTGCGCGGCCTTGCCGAGGCCGTCCACGGTGGCGGGCAGGGACCGGGACTCGGTGTCGCGCCAGACGATGCGGGCGGACGTGTCCTCGGCGGTGGCCAGGTCGCCGGCTGCTGCTGCGGCCAGGCGGAGGACCTGAGCCCACGACTCACCGAACAGGGTCCGGCGTTCGTCCACCTTGTGGCGTAGGCCGTCCTGCGCGGCTGTCAGGGCCTCGGCGGAGAGGTTCACCAGGGAGCCCAGCAGCGTGTGCACGGGCACCTGGGCGATGGCGGCCATGCCCCGGACTCCGGCCTCAATCGAGTTGAGGAACCCGGACAGGTCGGTCTGGCCGAACTCGCCGAACTGCGCGGTGGGACTGTCGGTCATCCACAGCCGGTTCACGGCGGCGGAAAACGGTTCGACGGCCTGGCCGGTGGTCGGGTCGCGCGGGATCGCCAGGCCGGTGGCCCAACGCTGTCGGAACGCCGAGTAGTTCTGTGCCATCAACAGGCCGAGGGTGGTTTCGTTGAGCCGTTCCTGAATGGGGATCAGCGGTTCGACTTCGCCGACCGGGACGGCGCCGTCGTCCATCGGCAGCCGGTTGACGAACCGGACGACCGGGCAGACGCCGAGGCCGTGCGGGACGGGCTGTTCGTGGATCTCGACGGCCGAGGGGTCGTCCAGGCTGGACCCGTCGCCGGGCACCCGGACGAACGTCACCGTATCGGCGTCCCACAGCTCAAACAGCGTGCCGTCCGAGTCGTCGGACATCGGCACCGAGCGCATCCGGCGCAGGGCCCACACGGGCCACTCGTCGCCGGGTTCGGCGTAGTGCACGGTCCAACTGGTCGACGGGGCCGACTGGATGACCGGGAACGGGTCGCCGGGGCGGACGGTGACGTAGCTGACGCCGTAGGCCAGCGCAGAGCGGTGAACAACGGTCTGGTGCATCTGCAAGCGGTTGGCCTGCCAGATGTCCCAGACGGACAGGTCGTCGCCCGAGTCGGGACGGCGGAAGCCCTCCACGAACAGGTTCTCGGCGGTCACGTCGACCACCAGGGGAAGCCAGTTCGCGATTGCCCGTTCCCGCATTACCTTGTATTCGCGGTCGTACGTCTTGGGCATGTACGACTCGCGGAATTCGCCACGCAGGGCGCTTGCTATTCGCTGGACCCGGGCAGACTCCGCCGATCGAATGGCGAGAGCACCGGGCAGCACGTCAAGTGCTCCCGCCAAAAGGTGAAACTCCCTAGAAACTCACGAACGTGCCGGGCGCCTTTCGGGCCCTCTTTTCAATGACTCCGGCCTCAAGGGCCGTGCGTCGGGCTTCTCGGGCCAGGACAAAAGCAGCCGCGGCGTCCACCTTGTGGGGTGATTCACGGGACTGCTTGCCGAATCCGATGCCGTAGTTGTTCGGCCGGCGCCGGGCATTCTTGAGATGCCGGATCAGCGACGGGTGGTCCTCAATGGAAAGAGCGCCCTCGACAATGGCGGCGTGGGTCGCCTCGGCGGCGCGGGTGAAATCCCGCAGCCGGTTGCGCATGTCGAATGCGACCGAGTGCTTGGGGCTGGCCTTGGTGAAAAGGTGTTCCCGGAAGTCCTCGGCCCACTGGTCGACGTAGCTTTCCCAGAACGCGACATCGGCGTTGAACGCCACCACGTCGAAGTTCTCGAAGGTGTCGCGGACGGCCTTGTCCACGTCGGGCCGGGGAACCTCCCAGCCGATCGCGTCGGGCCCGTCCGGGCGTTCCCAGACGCCCACAACCCACGCGTGGCCGGTCTCCACGTCGACGCCCACCAGGGCGGTAGCGTCGTCGCTCTTGCTCCCGTCGAACCCGAGCGCCACCAGGGCGCCAGGCTCCGGGGCACCACCGAGGCCGGCCAGGACCACGGCGTCCACCTCGGCCGGGTCCAACCACGAATCGCTACTTGCGACCACGTGGTTGCAGTAGAAGCGCCGCATCTCCGAGGGGTCGGACGTGGGGTCGTAGATCTCGGCCATGACTCGGCCGAGGTCGACCCACGTCGAATCCCCGTACGCGACCCGCAGCGCTTCCCGGAGCTGGTCCGGGTCGGCCAGGTCGACATCCGGCGGCGCCTCGCGGCAGTCGTACAGAACGTCATTGGTCCGACGGGCCTTGCCCATCTTGATGTCAATGAACGCGTCGTATTCCTGCTCGCCCACCGAGTTTTCACCCGGGGCATGGGCATTGGTCGTCATGACCATGCGCGCCATACCGCCGGGCCGCTTGCCAAGATTTCTTGCAAGCACTCGGGCCATGGCAAACCCACCAGTGGATTTTGACCAATGATGGATTTCGTCCGCGACGACAAATGTCGGTCGGGCGCCTTCCAAAGATGCGGAGCTGGCAGTTACCGGCTCAATCTTTCCGGGCCTGCCATCCGCAAATTGAATGACGGTCTTCCCGACATCCAAGTTGTAGTCTCGGACGGCAGGAGATTCGACCAACATTCCACGAACCGCGTCCATCGTGTTATATGCCTGCTGTACGGAAACAGCGGCCATCTGGACATGCGGCGCATTCTCGGAGCGTCCAGCAGGGTGGAGATTCCCGAACGGGTCACGGACGAATTGCCCGGGACTCGGTCGGCATGGACCGATGAATTCCACAATGGCCAGCGCAGCGAGCAAGGGCGACTTTCCCCAGCCCTTGGAACGGCGCAGGATCGCGCGGCGGTACGAGAACTTCCCGGCGTCGTCCAGGGCGTAGAACCACAGGACGAACAGGGCCTGCTCTTTCGTGAACCGCCAGGGCTGGCCCGCGTGTTCGCCGTCCGGCTGGCGGATGTACCGGGAGCACCAGGCGATGACGTGCCAGCCAAGGGTGCGCTCGGGCAGGCCGGAAGGAAGGTTGCCGGTCTGCACTAGGCGCCCCCGAACATGGCGGCGTAGTCCGCCAGGTCGATGACCTCGGCGCCCTGGCCCACGGCTTCGCCGGGGCCCTCGGCCGAGCCGGCGACCTTGATGCGGGCGCGGAGTCGATCCAAGTGCGTGGCGCCGAGGGACTGTTCGTTCTGCCGGATCTCGGCCAGCAGCTTGGCGGCGCGGAGTGGGTCCTTCTCGCGGTGGTAGCCGTCGACCAGCGGCAGCAGCATGACCAGCCGTTGCCAGTCCGTCCCGACGAACACGGCGGCCTGCGGGGCGGTGGACCAGGTGGTCCACCACGTCCGGGTGGCCGACAACCAGCGCTTGGGCGTGGGGAGTTCGGGAGCGGCGACGGATTCCGCGGTGACCTCGGCAACGTCCTGGTCGAACGTGTCGGCATTGGTCCTGCGGGCGTTGGTCTTGGGCGGGGGCCCGAAGCCAGCCAAGCGGCCCCCTTCCTTGGGTGCGGGCGGAGTCCTGTACGGCCGTCTGCGGCCCGTTGAGGGGCCCGGCCGAGGAATCCCGCCCGGGGGCGCTGTGCGCCCGCCAGGGGCCCGCTCACGTGCGCGCGTTACGTGCACGCGCGCGTAGGCCACCCGGGTCAACCGGCCGAAAGGCCAGGTCACAGCGGGTGACCGAAAGATCAGATCGGAAGTCCCAGACCCGTAGCCAGGCCGATTCCTGCTATGGCGTAGCGATAGGGGAGGAAGGGAGGGGAGTCCTCCCCCACTACCCTGAGTAACCGGGATGCCTCGGAAGCTCACGCATCCGTGACCATCGGCCACCAGGGGCCCGGTCCGCGTCACTGCCCGCGCGACCCTCGCGCCCCGACTTCACCGAGTGGTGATAGCCGCACAGCGCTTGCAAGTTGGCCACGTCGTGGTTGTCGCCAGGGGTGATGTGGTCGCAGTCCGTTGCCAGCTCGGGGCAGCGTCCGCCCGTGTCGGTGCGTATCCACTGACAGCGCCAACCGGCCCGGTCCATCACGAACCTGCGGCGGGTGGCCCAGTCACGGGGCAGCCTGCTGGCCCGGTCACTGCCCTGCCAGCCGGGCACTCAGTCCCACCACCGACGGGCGACCAGCCCCAGCACAGTGACCACCAGGGCCATGGCCAGGACCATGCCGAACACGTCCCACCCCGACAGGCGGCCAGGCCCGTGGTGGTGCACCACAGGGGCGCTGACCACGGGGACCACCACGGGGTGAGGCACGACCACGACGGGCGGTGCAGCGACCCGAGGCGGGGCAGGCTTGGGCTGTACGGGCTTGGGGGCCGAAGGCTTCACCACGGACACACCAGGGCGTCCGGACGTACCGGGCAAGGGGTTCCTCCTGTGGGTGTCCCGAGAGGGATTCGAACCCCCATCGCACGGCGTCTAAGGCCGTCGTCTCTGCCGGGTTGGACTACCGGGACAGGGCAGGGTGAGATCTCACACTGCGATGCGGTGCCCGGGGGATTCGAACCCCCACTACCCGCGTGAGAGGCGGGCGGCCTAACCGTTAGCCGAGGGCACCAAAACCCCCGCCCTGGCGAGCGCTCAACCTGCGTGCGCCGGAGAGACGCGACTTACCGCAGGGAGCGCCCGAGAAAACGGGCGGGGGCCGATCGGGAAAGGGTGCCGCATGCGTTACTGCGCGCACGCGCGTTTCCCGCTTACAGAGAGATTAATGGGGGGTGGTAAAGGCCCGGCGCGGGCGGGCCGCGTGCACGAATGCTGTTCTGCAAGGGGTTCCGGGTTTACTCCACAGAGGAGAGAGGCCGGAGGCTCTTAGGGTGGTTGCTAGATGTTGTTCATAGCTACATAACTACATCTCTACAGCCCCTATTCTCACCTCCTGTGACCTCTGGTGGCTCTGCGCTTGGGGGCCGCTCGCGCCGTCCGCCTCGGCCCCCGGCCGGGCCCGGACATGGAAGTGGCCCGAATCACAGATGTTGGTCTGCGATCCGGGCCACCGGCCTGCTCTGCTACTGCTCAGCTCATGCCATGACTTCCGTGTCGTCCGTTGCTTCCGCGTCCTCGTCTTCGCAGGTTCCTGCCCAGAAAACTTCGAGGCGATCCTTGACAGGCATGTGGTTGCCCTTTCGTCCGACGGGTGCGACCTCCACCTTGTCCAGCATCATGGCCACGAAGTCCCGCCGGTCATCCAGGCTCCAGCGATCCCAAATCGTGCCCTTGCCGATTGGGTCGCTCTCCCGCTCTGGCGAGAACCACTCTGTGGGAAGCTCCACCGGTCCATTCAGTTCCGCCTCAAGGTGATCAATCTTGCTGATCAGTCGAGCCTCTGAATTCGTGAGTCGCTTCACGGACGCCCTGTACTGCTTTTCCATGGTCGGGCCCACATACACGTTCGCCTCTCGGTCCGCAGAAAGGTTGGTCAGGGCGCCTTGGACGTGTTCAAGTTCCTTCCGTGCGGCCTTGAGTTCGGCGGTCCGCCTACCGCCGTCGGCCTGGGCTGCGAAACGGCGCGCTACGGCCGAGATGAAAGCCTGGTCCTCCGGGTCGGTGGCGTCCATGCCGGCCAGGCGCTGGAAGGCCATCCGAGGCAGGTGATCCTCAATCTGTCGGGCTGTGACGCCCTGGCTGTGCTTGCCCGCGCCCTTGGGGCCACCAGGGCCCGTGTTGCACGTGTAGAACGGGTACTTGTTCTTGCCGCTTCCCGGGTTGCTCTGCATTGGGCGCCCGCAGGTCTGGCAGGTGAGGATGCGCTGCCGCGTGAAGATGCCCACCCAGTCTTCGCCGTCCCGCTCCTTACGCCGCCGGACGCTCTTGGCGTCCCGCCCCATAAACTCCTGCAACTCCCACCATTCTTCGGGGGTGATGATCCCCTCATGCAGCATTACCGGTTCCCCATCCGGCCCATACATGATTTCCCGGTAAAACGTAGTGACGCGCCGCTTCTTATTTCCCTCGTCATCCGTTTCCACTCGGGTAGTCGGCTCAATGGAGTAACCCGCATATCGGGGGTCGCGGAGAATCTTGTAAACGGCCTGCCGGTTCCAGTCCGCATTACCCCGCGCGGTCTTAATTCCGCGCTCCTTGAGCTTTAGGCATATTTCATCCTCGTTCATGCCTTTGAATCGGCGGTAATTGATGATATCCAGCACGTGGTCACTGGGCAGTGAATTTTCATCGACGCCGAATTTCGGCTTGAGCTTTCCAACCTTCACACCATCGACAAGGACGCGCTCGATTTCAAGGCCATACGGCGCCAGGCCGGAGACGTGGCCGCCGCGCTGGCGGATTTGGTCAAGCGCAGCCGTAATGTAAACGGACTTCTGGTTTGACTCCTGCGCGGCCAGCGCAGCCGTCAGGCCCAAGATTGCTTGCCCGACCGGGTTGTTCGGGTCGGTGTCAAGCCACGGTTCGGTGACCGAGATCAACCGGACGCCATGCTTTGCCAGTACGTCAACAACCGACAGAACGTCGAGTGCGCCCTTGCGGGAGAGGCGGGACAGGGACCAGACGATTACGACGTCCAGAAGATTGTTCGTAACGGCGTGCATCATGCCGTCGTATCCGGGCCTCTTCACTCCGGGGGCCCACCCGGAAACACCGATGTCTGCAAACACGTGCTCGGGGTTCACATGCCACCCGGCGTGGGTCGGCGCCTTGACCAGGTGCAGAGCCCCGTCAAGCTGCGCCCGGGGGCTTCCGTGGCTCTGCGTCTTGGTAGTGGTGCCGTCCTCGGCTTCCTCGCTCTCCTCGCGCGCCTTGGACTGGCGGATCAGCAGCCCCACGCGCACGCTGTCCGGCCCAGCTATTCGCGGAGCCGGCAGGGCCTCGGCCATGGCCCGTTCGATGAGCTCCACCCACTCAACGGGGCAGTGCAACGGCTTGGTATCGGTGTTTCCCATGGTCAGGACCGTACTAGACCTCAGTTGCAGTAGTAAGGAGTTCCTGATCCAGGGCTTCTACGACCGGATGACGTACGAACACGCGGCCGACGCCCGGGCCCGGATGGCCCACACCAGGGACTTCGCCGAACGGCTGGAGATCACCCTGACCTCCTGGCTGGACTGCGCGGCGGGCTACCACGAGTTCGCCGCCCAGTTCTTCCGCACGGCGGCCGACCCGGACAGCCCGCTCAGCCCGTTCTCCAACGAGTCGCACCCGGCCCGGGCGACGGCGGTCGAACTGTTCCGCGAGACGCTCAGCGGCTCCGACCTCGCACCGAAGCTGGACGCCGAACTGGTCGAGCTGATGCCCGACCTGCTCTGGCTGCACCTGATGGTCGTGGTGCTGTACTGGGTCTTCGACCGCACCCCGGACACCGAGCGCACCCGTGCCTTCGTCAAGCGCTGCACCCCGCTGGTGGCGAAGGTGGTCAACCTCTCCCGGTACCGGGTCTTCCGCCCGCTGGTGCGCGACGCCAAGGGGCTGATCCAGGACTTCGTGCTGCCGACCGTCGGCCGCACCGTCCGCCCGTGACCGGCACCGCGCCGGACACCACCACCGACAACACCACCGCCACCAAGGCCGGTACGGCCGATGCCACCGGCGCCCGCCTGGTCACCGACGTCCTGCAACCGCGCAACACCCTGCTGGCCGGGATGCCCGGCATCGGCCTCGCGGCGGCCGGCGACTGGACGGGCCTCCCGTGGGGCCTGCTCGGCGCGGTGTGCGCGGGGATCGTCCCCGCGTCGTACATCGAGTGGGAGCGGCGGCGCGGCACCTGGGGCGACCGCCACGTGGTGGACCGCCGGCAGCGCGCCCCGATCTTCCTGGTCATCCTCGGCTCGATCGGCGCCGGGGCGGCGGTGATGCTCCTCGGCCACGCGCCCACCGGCATCCTGGTGGCGATGCTCGCGCTGTGGGCGATGACCGTCGTCCTGCTGGCCGTCAACACGGTCTGGAAGATCAGCGTGGACTCCGCGGTCGCCTCGGCCGTCGTGGCGATGCTCGCCGCCGTCCACTCGCCGTGGTGGCTCGCCGGCCACCTCGTGGTCGTGGCGGTCTGCTGGTCACGCGTGGCACTGGCGTACCACTCCGTCGCGCAGACCGTCGCCGGCGCGGGCCTGGGAGCGGCCACCGCGGCGGTGTTCGCCCTGAGGTGATCGGCGGTCGGCGGGTGCTGGCCGGCGGGCTCCGGTCGACGGGAGCAGCCCGGCCGTCGACCGGGCGCCCCGCCGACCGTCCGTCAGAAGCCGTCCGGGTTCCAGGCCTGCTGCGGGGTGCGCAGCAGGAGGTCCGCGGCCGCGGCGCCGCCGGGGCGGACCTCGGTGAGCAGGCCGGCGGCGGCCAGCCTGGTGGCGTTGCCGGTACCGAGGTAGAGCTCGGCCAGCCGGGCCGCGGTCAGGGCGAGGTCCGGGGCGTCGTCCGTCGGGGCGCAGCGGCCGGTGCCGTCGTCGGCGGTCTCCAGCGCCCACCGGCCCGCGGCGTAGCCGGCCGGGTCGGTGACGTCCAGGACGATCCGGCCGGCTGCGGCGTACGTCCGGACGGCGAAGGCGGCGGGGACGTCCAGCAGGCGCAGCCAGGTGAAGTCCCCGGTCTCGCCGGCCGGGCCGGCGCCGCGCGGGTCGTGCAGCAGGAGCCGCAGCGGGTCGTCCGCGCCGAGGCCCTCGACCACCACGGTGCGGACCCAGTCGACCGAGAAGACCAGCTGCCAGAGCGCGTTGGCGGTCGGCCGGTCGAGCGCGAGGTGGTCCAGGACGGTGAGGGTGCAGTCGGGGACGTTGCCGTCCCACTTGTCGTCCACGGTGTAGGTGATCAGTCCGGTGACCTGGCCGTCGGAGTCACGGTGGAGGGCCGCGAACGGCTCCTTCCAGTCGAAGCCGGGCAGCGTGATGTCGCCGGTGGTGAGCCGCCACCAGGGTTCGGGGCGGCTGATCGCGCCGGGCTGCGTACGGCGCCAGCGCTCGTGCAGGTCGCTGCCCAGCTTGCGGAGGTCGGCCATGTCGACGAAGTCGATCCGGCCGCCGTCCGGGAGGGGCAGGTCGGTGCGCAGGCCGCGGGAGCGGGCCAGGTCGATCCGCAGGCCCTGGTTCTGGGTGGCCGGGCCGAAACCGTACCGGCCGTAGATGTTGTACTCGGCGGCGATCAGGATGGCGGCGGCGCTGCCGCGCTCGCGGGCGGCGGCCAGGTCACGGCCCATCATGGCGGTGAGCAGGCCGCGGCGGCGGTGGGTCGCCGTGACCGTGACGGCGGTGATGGCGTCCACCGGCAGGGCGGCGCCGCCGGGCACCGTCAGCTCGCTGTCGAAACTGCGGAAGGTGGCGACGCAGCGGTCGCCGCCGTCCGAGGTGTCGAACGCGCCGAGGCAGCGGCCCGGCTCGAACAGCAGCCGGCGCCAGTCCAGACCGGGGTCCACGTGTGGCCGCAGGAAGCCGCGCGCGATGGCGCGGTCCCAGTTCGGCAGCTCCTCCTCGGTCACCGCGCGGATCTCGATCTCGTGGCCGAGGCGGCCCGGTACGACGTTGCCCATCCGGCCACCGTACGGCGCGGCGCGCAGGGCGGCACCTGCTTTTCCGCCCGCCCCGGCGGGCGGCTCCCGGCCTGTCCACGGCGGTGCGCCCCACCCCACCGCCGCGTCGGGCTACGGGCGGGCGTAGAAGTCGGGGATCCCCATGATCCAGAGGCTGGCCTGCTTGATCTCGGTGCCCGGGCGGGGGGCTTCGATCATCTGGTCGCCGCCGAGGTAGATGCCGACGTGGTAGATGTCCTCCGGGCGGCCGGTCCTGGTCCAGAAGACCAGGTCGCCGGGGCGGAGTTGGCGGTACGTGACGGGGGTGGACTCGGCGTACTGGTCGGCCGCGAAGTGGGTGAGGCGTCTGCCGCCGGCGCGCCAGGCCATCATGGTCAGGCCCGAGCAGTCGTAGCCGGTCGGGCCCTCGCCGCCCCAGACGTAGGGCAGGCCGATCAGCGAGCGGGCGAAGGCGACCGCGGCCTGGGCTCCGCCCGCGGACCAGGCGTTGTCGGCGGCGGGCCGGGAGGGCGGGGTGGGGCCGGTCGGGACGGCGGCGGCGGCCGCGGCTGCGGCCAGGGCGGCCGCTCTGGCCTCCTCCTCGGCCTGCCGGGCGGCGATCGCCTCCAAAGCCTCCTGGCGGCGGCGTTCGAGGTCGAGGGTGGTGTTGCGGGCGGTCGCGAGCTCGGTGAGGAGCTGTTCCCCGCGCCGGGCGGTGTCGGCTGCCTGTTCCTGGATGGCGGCGAGCCGGGCTTCGGCCTGTTCCCTGGTGGTCCGGACGGCGTCGGCGGCCCGGGCGGCCTCGGTCTCGGCCGTGCGGGCGGCCTCCGCGGCGCGGTCGGCCTCGGCGGCGGTGGCGGTGGCCTCGTCCAGGATCTGCCTGGTCCGGCTGCCGGCCATGCCGACGGCGGCGGCCTGCTCGGTGGCGGCGCGCGGGCCGCGGGCGCCGAGCAGGGCGTCGATCGCGGATAGTTCGGCGGAGGCGCCCTGCCGGTAGGTCTCGGCGGCGAGCTGGGCGGCCCGTTCGGCGGCGGCGGCGTGGGCGGTCCGGGCCTCGGCGGAGCGCCGTTCGGCGGCGGCGGCCGCCGTCCGGGCGCGTTCCAACCGGACCTGGGCGCCGTTGTGGGCCTCGACGGCCTGCTCGGCGGTCCGGCCGGCTTCGGTCAGGGCGCTCCGGGCGGCGGCGAGCCGGGCCTCGACGGTGCTCGTCGCGGCGGCCTTGGCGTCGGCCTGGGCCTTGGCGCGGGCGATCTCCTCGGCGGACGGGTAAGCGTCCTCGGCGGGCGCCACCGTCGTGGCCGGCACGGGCGCGGCGGTGGCTGCGGGCAGCAGCCCGACCACACCGGCGAGGGTGAGCAGGAGCGTCGGCAGCAGTCTGCGGGCCACGGCGACAGCCTTTCGTCCGGTGCGGCTGATGGGCGGTCCCGACGCCCCACCAGGTGACACATCGGTCACTCACGGTGATTTTCCCAGAGCAGGCGGCCTGTCGGTGAGACCGCCATGCGGCCGTCCGGGTGATCTGTCCGATTGTCTGCGCGGGGGGCGCTCAGCGCCTGGGCTGCGGGTGCGGCAGCCGCGGGTGCCGGTAGGGCGTGCGGGCGCCCGGCCCCGTCGCGGAGGTCGGGCGGTCGGTGCCGGGCCGGACGGCGTAGGTGCGCATCCGTCCGGCGTGCACCGTCCGGCGGCGGCGGCGGGCGCCGTCCTCCCGCTCCGGGTCGGGCCCGGTGGACGCCTGCGCCCGCTGGGCGACCGGCGACGCGGAGCGCCGGTCGGCGAGCCGGGCCGAGCGCCGGGCGAGCGAGCGGGCCGCGTGGGCGTCCAGGTGGGCGGTGGCCCGGGCGGCCATCCGCTCGGCGACCCGGTGGGTGGCGGTGTGGTGGGCGGCCACCTTGTCGGGCGCGCCGGCGATCAGGTCGAAGAGCCAGGTACGGGCGCGGTCGGCCCGGACGTGCAGCCGCCGTTCGCGGCGGGCCGCGCGGCGCCGGCGGCGCGGCCGGCCGGCGTACCGCCAGCGGGCCCACGGGCTGGTGGGCCGGGCCAGCCGGACGGCGCCGACGGCGGACAGGCCGGGCACCATGATGCCGAGCAGGCCGGTCCACATCTTCCCCTTGAGCAGGGCGACCACCGACAGCAGCGCGTTGACGGAGATCACCGCGACCAGGCCCCAGCGGCCCCAGCCGGTGGGCGAGCTCTGGCCGGGCACCGCGCCGAGCGGCACGTAGCCGGTCAGCAGCAACGCGGTGACCAGGATGCCGAGGATCACCGCGTCCACCGACTTGCGGCCCTGCGCGCTCCAGTACACGTCGTCGAGGTGCAGGATCAGCGCGAACTCGTCCAGCACCAGGCCGCAGCCGATGCCGAAGCTGAGCCCGAACCAGTTGATCCAGGGGTGGGCGCCGTTGGTGGCGATCACCCCGATGCCGCCGAGCAGCAGGAAGCCCAGGCCGAAGACCATGTGGTGGATGTGCAGGCCGCCCGGGGTGATGTTGCCGGGCCACCAGCGCACCTTGGCCCGGATCATCCGGACGCTGAAGCGGATGCAGACGAAGGAGGTGATGAAGCCGGCGAGCAGCAGGAAGAGCGGTTGCTTGTGGGTCGCGACGATGTGCTCGCGGTAGCCGTCCAGCAGGGTGCCGATCATCGTGGTGCTTGCCTTCGTTCGGTGGTGCTCTCGGTCCTTCCGGCTAACGGCCGGTCAGAACCCCCGGGTGCGCTTCGCCGCCCTGCGGGGCACCAGCAGGTACGGCGCGATGCGGTCGGTGGCACCGGGTGCCTTCAGGAACAGACGTGCGACCTCGCCTCCCAGGTTCACCCCGATGGCGAGGGCCATCGCGATCGCCGCGGCCCGGGTGATCGAGACCAGCCCCGCGCTGGAGTGCCCCTGGGCGAGGGCGAGCATGCCGAGGTACAGCGCGGAACCGGGCATCAGCGGGCCGATCGCGGCGGTCACGTAGGGCAGCGCGGAGGCGTAGCGGTAGCGGGCCATCAGCTGGCCGAAGAGGCCGACCAGGCCGGCCGCGAGCCCGGTCGAGACGATCGGGGAGATCTCGGCGTTGTAGGCGAGCACCCCGTACGTGGACCAGCCGATGGCGCTGTTGAGCACCACCATCGGCAGGGTGCGGCGGTCGGTCTGCAGCAGCATCGCGAAGGCGACGGTGAGCACCATCGCGGCGGCCAGTTGCAGCGGCGGGTCGGCCGAGCCGGCCAGGCTCTCGTCCGGTCGCAGGTTGGCGTTGAAGTTGACGCCGACGTAGAGCACCAGCATCACGCCGATCACGATGCCGGCCACCAGGTAGACGACTTCGAGCAGGCGGGCGGCGGCGGTGATGTAGAAGCCGGTCAGGCCGTCCTGGACGGCGGCGACCATGGCCCGGCCGGGGAGCAGCGCGAAGAGCCCACCGGTGATGACCACGGAGCCGCGCAGGTGCAGGTCGTTGAAGGAGAGCGCGATGCCGAAGGCGGCGGCCGGCATCGCGCCGATCACGAACTGGTAGAACTCCGGCAGCCCGCGCCCGGCGATCAGCGCGGCGAGCCGGTCGCCGAGGACGGCGGCGACGAAGGCGCTGCCGAACACCAGCCAGGCCTTGCCGTCGACCCGGCCGCCGACCAGGAAGGTGGCCGCACCCGCCAGCAGGCCGGTGGCCAGGGCCAGCAGCCAGATCGGGTACGGGTGCCGGTTGCGGCGGATCCGGGCGAGCCGGCGGTAGGCGTCGTTGATGCCGGCCTGCTCGGCCGTGATGTCGGCGACCAGCCGGTAGACGGCGGCGAGGCGGGTGTAGTCGGAGGTGCGGCGGCGCACCACCCGATCCGCGGTGACGGGGGCGTCGGTGAGCGAGGGCTGGTGCGAGATGGAGATCAGGGTGAAGGTGACCTGCGGTTCGCAGTGGTCCAGCCGGTAGGCGTGGGCGATGCCGAGCATCGCGGCCTCGACGTCCTCGGCGGCCTCACCGCTGGCCAGCAGCAGTTCGCCGATCCGCAGGGTCAGGTCGAGGATGCGCGGCACGTTGCGGCCCGCGGCGGAGGGGTGCAGTTCGCGGGAGGTCCGCTCGAAGGCGGGCCGCTCCGCCATCGGGGTGCGCAGCAGGGTCCGCATCCGGTCCGGCCAGGGGGCGTCGCCGGGGGCGCCGGGCTGGAGGGTGGATATCGCGGTGCCGGCGGCCGGCGTGTACCCGGCGGCTCGCCAGTCCTCCGGGGTGAGGGTGTCCTCGGCGACGCTGCGGGGCTGGTCCGCGGGAGCGGGGGCGAGCAGGCCGTCGGTGGGCATCGGGGCCGGGGCGAGCGGGATGGCGGTCTGCGCCCCGATCGGCGGCGTGTCCGGGCCGAGCAGGCCTTCGGTGGGCGGCGGCGCGTCCGGTGCCGTGGTGTCACTGCCGCCGCCCTGCCGGCCCTGCTTCGGCACGTCCGCTCCTCGCCGCCCCTGGTGGCCGCGCCGGCCACGGTGTGCTCCCGTCTGCCCCCACCTTGCCCGATCGAACGGTCCGGTGCATATGTACGGTGCGGTGGACCTGCGGTTAAGACTCTCCTGCGGCGGTCCGGGCGCTCCGGCCGACCGGTTCGGACGGGGCGGGTGCGGGGGCGGGTGCGGCCGGCTCAGGCGCGGGTGGCGGCGGCGGACGAGCGCCGGGCGCGGAGCAGTTCGAACACCACCGGCAGCACGGAGAGCAGCACGATGCCGAGGCAGATGAACTCGATGTTGTCCCGGACGAAGGCGATCCGGCCGAGGAAGTAGCCGAGCACGGTGACGCCCGCACCCCACAGCACGCCACCGAGCACGTTGTAGAGGACGAAGGTGCGGTAGTCCATCCGGCCGACGCCGGCGACGATCGGGGTGAAGGTGCGGATCACCGGGACGAAGCGGGCCAGCACGATGGCCTTGGGGCCGTGCCGTTCGAAGAAGGCACCGGCCTTCTCCACGTTCTCCTGCTGGAACAGCCGGGAGTCGGGCCTGCGGAACAGGCCCGGCCCGACCTTGCGGCCGAAGAGGTAGCCGACCTGGTCGCCGGCGACCGCGGCGGCCACCACCAGCAGGCAGACCAGCCAGAGCGGCTGGCTGAGGAAGCGCCCGCCGGAGGCCACCAGCAGGCCGGTGGTGAAGAGCAGCGAGTCCCCCGGCAGGAAGAACCCGATCAGCAGACCGGACTCGGCGAAGACCACGGCGAGGATGCCGATCAGGCCGAACGTCGAGATCAGCTGGGTCGGGTCGAGCCAGGACGGGCCGAGGGCGAGGCTGGTCACGGTGTGCGCGCTCCTGAAGGTCGACTCTTGGCAATGGAATAGTAAAGCAATTGCCAAGAGTCTCCCCGGCCGGCCCTGCCGCCCGTCAGCGAGTGAACCAGGACCCGCTCTCCCCCGAGGCATAGGTCTTGATGATCACCAACGCCAGCACGATGCCGCCGACGGCCGCGAACGCGCCGGAGAACAGCGCGACGGCCGAGCTGAGCACGGACACCGCCTCGACCATGATCACCACAGCCCGGACCCAGCCGTAGCGGCGCGGGGTCAGTGCCGCGCAGACCACCAGCAGCACCGCGACGGCGATCGTGACCACCCCGATCAGCTGGAGCACGCCGGTGCCGTCGTCGTTGCCGTGGTCGGCCTCGTCGCTCGCGTACGCGTAGAGCACCACGCCCGCGAAGACGTTGATCAGCGCCTGGAAGGCGATGCCCCCGATGGCGAACTTCAGCGCCCTCGGCATCGGACCGACGGCGGCTGCCTGATAGCTCGTCATATTCCTTCTCCCCCTTGCCTCGTGCCGTACCGTGAGGTTCCAGCGACGCCAGACGCCTGTCAACGGGCGTGACAGGGCGGACCGGCGCACATGAGCTCAGATCAAGCGCCCCCTGTGCGCCCCTGCAACCGTGACGCCACCGCGCCCGGCTACCGGTAGTCCTGTTCCCGCACCGGCCGCCCGGGCGGCACCGGCCGGAGCCCGAACGCCCCGAACGCGATGGCCGCACCCCGGCCGAGACCGCCCGCCGACCTGCGCCGCGAGGCCCGCCGGCCCGCCCCCGCCCCCGCCCCCACCGTCCGATGCATCCCGCCCATGGCCCGTACCCCCGCTCGACGACACCGGTGCTCCCTCCTCCTGTCGTACCGGCAGCGACCCGGGTTCATCCGCCTGCACGGGCAAACTCACCCGTCCCGGCGAAACCGTGGACACCGGTTCGTCCGGGCGCTCCCAGGGCGTACCGCCGCGCGACGACGGCGATACGCGGCTCACCAAGACTTGACCGGCCGGCGGGGACCTCGTGCACAACCGGCCTCCGCGCGGGCCGCGGCCCCGAGCTGCCCTTCTTCCTCCCCCAAGGAGAACGGTGAAGCTCAAGCAGTTGACTCGACGGATATCCGGCGCCGTCGTCCTCATGGTCGCCCTCGCGCTGCCGGCCGTCACCGGAGCCCAGAGCGCCTCGGCCGCGACCGGCGCGGACGCCGCGGCCCTCGCCGCCGCGAACGTCGGCAAGAGCGCCGGCACCTGCGCCGACAACCCCACCCACAACAGCCTCGGCGGCGACCAGTTCATCACCAGTTGCTCCGGCGGGTTCAGCGGCGGCCCCGAGTACTGGTGCGCCGACTTCGCCAAGTGGGTGTGGCAGAAGGCCGGGTTCGCCGTCACCGGACTCGACGCCTCCGCGGCGAGCTTCCAGGCCTACGGCCTGAGCCACGGCACCCAGCACACCGCGGCCGGATACGTCCCGCAGCCCGGTGACGCCGTCGAGTACGGCAGCACCCACGACTCCGAGATCCACCACGTGGGACTGGTCACCGCGGTCAACGCCGACGGCTCCGTCGTCACGGCCGACGGCGACTGGAACGGCAGGTCGCAGGCCGGCTCGATGGCGGAGTTCGCGAAGAGCTCCAGCGTCGCCTCGATCACCATCCCGGCCGCGCAGCGGGCCGTGGGGAGCGTCCAAAGCACCGTCGACCCCACCGACGGCTACTACATCGTCGGCTACACCTCGCCGTCGACGGTGAGCGGCAACCCGTACACGCCGACCGCCGTCTGCGGCACCGGCTTCTCCGTCGTGGACTCGCACAGCCTGACGGGGGCCCAGGTCTACCTGCTCTACAACGGCGCCACCGGCCAGAACTGCGTGACCACCCTCGTGGACCAGCCCGCCGGAGCCGTCACGCTCGACGCCACCCTGAGCGTCCAGGGCGGCGCCTCGGCGAGCGACCCGGGCAGCTTCGCCTCGTACGCCGGACCGGTCAAGCTGGCCGCGCCCGGCGCCTGCGTGAAGTGGGGCGGAACCTTCAAGTCCACCACCTGGACGAGCGACTGGACCCACTGCGGCTGACCCGCCGACCGGCCGGGGCGGGGTGCCCGCACCCACCCCCGGCCTCAGACCTCGCCGAACGCCCCCGCAGCGGCAGCCCGCACGAAGGAAGCCCACGCCTCCCGGGGAAACATCAGCGCGGCGCCCTCGGGGCTCTTGGAGTCACGCACCGGGACGACGGCGTCGAGGTTGTAGGCCACCTCGATGCAGTTGCCGCCGTTGTTGTCGCTATGGCTGCTCTTGAACCAGCTCGAATTGGCGAGATCGACCTTCGGGGCCATGTTCAACAGTCCTTCCATGACTCGGCGGATCAACCGGGCCGATTCGGGCGCGGACAACGCGTCAGCCCGCAGGCGATCATAGGCCTTTGCCCGCCTGGCCACCTGGTGCGGCTCACTGATGAAGTGGCCTCTGTCGAGGCTCTCCGAGTAGACCCAGTCGGTGCCGTCCGGAAGCGCCAGCAGGGTGAGTGAGACGCCGGACGGCGCCCGCGCACCGAGCCGGAAGGGCGCGACCTGGACCACAATGTTGGGCCGCCTGGCCAACTCCAACAGGTGGCCGAGCTGCTCGTGCATCACCTGTGCACCGCCCACCACCTTCCAGAGCACCGACTCGTCGAGCACCACCACCAGCAGGGGCCCGTCCTCGGCCATGAACCGCGTCTGCCTGCTCAGCCGCGCCGCCACGCGTTCGGAGATCATCTCCTCGTCACCTGCGGCGTCGCCCTCCGAGAACAGCGCCCGCGCGTAGGCAGGTGTCTGCAGGAGCCCCGAAACCCAAGCAACTTCGTAGTTGCGGACCGTCTTCGCCTGGGCTTCCATCTCGACGAACCGCCGGAACCAGTCCGGGTGCTCGACCTCCCGGTGCCAGTCGACCTTGGCCCACGCCGTGGCCAACAGGTCCCCCGTGCCGAGCAGTTCGTCGCAGTGCTGGATCAGCCTCGCCTGGGGCACCCGGTCGCCCGACTCGATGCGGGAGACCAGGGAGCGGTCGCAGTGCAGCTTCGCCGCGAGGTCGGTGATGGTCATCCCGGCCCGTTCGCGGGCGGTCGTGAGGAGCCAGGCGAGGAACTGGGGTGAGCACTGCTCCCCCTTCGGCGCGGTCGCCGCACGTCGGACCATGTTTCCAACTCCCCCGTGACGCTCCCGGATGGCACGCGTGATCCCTCGCCACGCTACTACCGTGCGGTCATGCTTGGTTGCGGAGAGCAAGGGAACCGGGGGCGCGCGAGAGCGCACCCGACGAAGGGAGCGACCATGCACGCCGTGACCGAGCGGCCCGCGCCGCCGAAGGCCGGGTGAGCGCCGTGGGTTCCGTGATCGACCGGCACACGGCCGACGCCCGGCGGGAAGCCGCCCATGCGCTGCGGGAGTTGACCAGGTCCCTGGAGGCCGCGCACGTCCGGCTCCCCTCGCTGGGCGTCGACTGGCGCTCCGCGCGGGTGTCCGGCACCGTGCTGGTGGAGCTCGGCGCGGTCCGGCCGGACGTCGCGCTGCGGCTGGCGGCCGTGGTCTGGACGGGGTCGACGGCGCCCTGGTGCCCGGCCGTCGGCGAACCGGTGGTCGACCTGGTCTCGGGCCGGGTGGGCGAGTTCCGGGGCGAGGCGGACGGCCGGTGGTGGCTGCGTCCGCACGGCGGCGGGCGGGAGTGGGACGCCGACCCGCGGATGGTCCGGGCGGCCGGGGGGCGGGTGTGAACGAGACCGCGCTGCACGGTTTCCGCTGTCTGGAGCCGGACGCCTCGGGTACGCCCTGCGGCGCCGCGTCGGGGCTGTCCGACGGCGAGGAGGCCGCCCGGCGGTGGCTGGACGAGCACCGGGCGGCGCACCCGCACCACCTGGCCTTCGTGCACATCTGCCACCGCGGCGGGGTGCGTTCCCCCGCCGCGACGGCGGCCGGCCCGGATCAGAGGCCGTAGCGCTCCACGATGTCCCGGTGCCGGGCGGTGTCCAGACCGCCGGCCTCGGCGAGGTCGAGCCAGCTGGCCGGGTGCGGCCAGGCGGCCGTCAGCCGCAGCAGCAGGGCGTCCGCGTCCGCCGCCGTGGCGGTGGGCGGGACACCGAGCGCGGCGTAGATGCCGGGCAGGCCGTCGCCGTCCTCCCCGGTGGGGTCGGTGACGCGGTACTGGTCGCCGCTGTACGCCCAGATGCCGTAGCCGGCCTCCTGGAGGGCGCCGCGCAGGGCGACCCAGTGTTCGTCGCCGGGCCAGGCGCCGTCCAGCCAGTGGGTGGTGTAGCCGGCCGGGTCGAGCAGGGTGAGCATCTCGAAGGTGGGGCGCCAGTGCTCGCGCGCCTCGTCGGTCTCGGGCGGGTCGTTCAGCACGGCCGGGCCGAAGACCACGGTGTCGCGGTGGTTGAGCGGGAGTTCGTCGCCGAGCACGGGCAGCACCCGGGCGGTGGCCGGGCCGGTGCGGATCGCCGGGAACTCGGCGGTGGAGCCGTTGGTCCGGGTGGCCCGCAGGGTGACGATCTGCCACTCCTCGTCGACCGGGCCCGCGTCCTGGTCGAACTCGATGTCCAGCCGGGCGCCGACCGCGCGGACGGTGTCCCAGTCCCGGTTGGCGGAGGCGGCGGTGATCAGGTGCCAGAGGTCGGGCTCCTGGACGGTGCGGTGGTGGTCCTCGGGACCGGCCTTGGCCTCGTCCAGGGCGTGCTCCAGCAGGTCCTGGTAGTGCCGCTGGGCCGCCGCGTGGTCGCCGGTCCTGGTGGCGGCGGTGGCGGCCAGCCGACGGGTGTTGATGGCGTCCGGCTCGTGGGCGAGCACGCCCGCGCAGTGCTCGCCGACCTCGGTCCAGCGGCCCTCGGCGGCGGCCCAGCGGGCGCGCAGCCAGTGCGCGTCCGAGGGGTCGGTGGCCAGCAGGCGGTCGGCGAGGCGGCGGACGCCGTCGCCGTCGCGGGCGTCGATCAGCATCGAGCCGAGCATCCCGGCCAGGTAGTCCTGGTCGCGGCCGCCGTCCAGCTCGGCCCAGAGCAGGTCGGCGGCGGCGCGGGTGTGGCCGAGCAGGCCGAGCACGCCGGCCAGGTTGGCGACCAGTGCGGGGGTGTCGGCGGCGGGGTCGGTCCGCGCGGCGGAGAGCAGGTCGGCGCCGGTCTCCGGGGCGGGGGTGTGCTGGGCCAGCCAGTCGACAAGGTCGGTGGCCGGCACCGGGAGTTCGGGGGTGGGCAGGGCCTCGGCGGCGGCCTTCAGCTCGGCCAGCCGGTCGGCGACGCCGTCGGTGCGGCGCAGCACCGCGAGCTTGCGCTCACCGGTGGCGACCAGGGTGAGGGCGACCGTCCGGGCGCCGCGGGCGACGGCGAGGCGGCCCGCGACCAGCAGCAGGTCGAGGCAGGGGCGGTGGGAGCCGGCGGTGTCGAGGTGGCCGACCCAGCGGGCGAGCAGCGCGCCGAGTTCGGCGTCGTTGGCGAGGGCGCCGTGCGGCAGCGCGCCTGCCTCGGAGAGGAGTTCGACGGCGCGGGCCCAGCGGTGCCGGATGTCGGCGTACTGGTCGGCCTCCTCGGCGGGGGGCAGTACGTCGAGGGCGGTGTCGGTGCGGCCGAGGGCTGCGAGGTTGAGGGCGCGGCCGGCGGCGAGCTTGCGGCGGTCGTCGTCGTCGAGCCGGTTGCGGCCGGCGACGTAGGCGCGTTCGGCGGTGTCGTACGCGGCCAGGGCGTCCTGGTAGCGGCCGAGCCGGTGCAGGGCGGAGGCGCGGCTGTGGCCGAAGGCGAGCGAGACCTGTTCGCCGGCGGCCTGGATCCGGGCCTGGGCGCGGTCGAGGTGGCCGAGTGCCTCCTCGCCGCGGTCGTCGTCCTCCAGGGTGTCGGCGTACTCGCGGGAGAGGCAGTCGAAGCAGGCCCGGGCGGGTTCGACCCGCTTCAGGGTCTCCTCCAGGACGGCGAGGCGCTCGGTGACGTAGCCGGGGCCGTCGATGTTGGCGTGGCAGATGGTGAAGTCCTGGACGGCGCAGACCGACTGCGGGCAGTTCGCGGTCTCCTCGCGGTGGGCGAAGTCGAGGAGGGAGACCGCCTCGGCCATCGCGGCCTCGCCCTGGTGCCGCTTGTTCAGCAGGTTCTGCAGCCGCCAGTGACGCAGGAAGACCTCGACCCAGGGCAGGTCGAGGGCCCGGGCGGAGGCCAGCGCCTCCGGGTACATGGCGTCCAGCTGCTCGTTGCGGCCCTCGACGGCGTGGCCGGCGATCTCGGCGAGCGCGGTGGCCAGCCGGTGCTGGCCGGACTCGGCGAGCTGGCGGTGGGTGTCGTGCACCCAGCCCCAGATGTCGGTGGTCATGCGGTGTTCCCCCCGTGGTGCGGTGCGGTCGCGGGGTGCGCGGCCGACTCGGTGGTTCCGGTGGTGCGGGTGGTGCTCGCCGTGCGGGTCATGCCTTCTGCGGTGGTCATCCGGGCCGGCCCGGCGGCTCGTCCGTACTCGGGCCGCCGGCCGGGCCGCCGGCCGAGGAACCGTGCGGTCCCGACAGCCGGTCGGGCACCGCGACCGTCTCGGGCATCGCGGCCGTGAGCGCGGAGACCGCGGTGGAGACGCCGGCCAGGGCCGCCGTGAGGTCGCCCGTCGCGGAGCCGGCTGCGGAGGCCATGATCACCTTGAGCGAGCGGAGCAGCGCGGCCGCCGTGGTGCTGCCGGTGTGCCCGGTGCGGTAGGCCGTCAGCAGGTCCTGGACGGCGGGGGCGGCGAGGTTGAGGTAGAGCCGGGCCCGGACGGTGCCGTCGGTCCTGGCGGTGAAGGCGCGGGCGAGCCGCAGCGCGGCGGAGGGGATCCGGGCGTCGGCCTGGTCGTCCTCGATCCGGGCCTTGAGCTCGGCCTCCCGGTCGGGCACCAGCACCAGCGGCAGGCCGGGCGGGTCGAACCGGGCGGGGACGAGCTGTTCGCCCTCGTCGGCCAGGGCGGCGCCGAGCCAGGCCCGCTCCTCGGCGGGCAGCGGGCGCTCCGGGTCGCGGAACAGCTCCCGGTTGCCGCTCTCGCTGCCGAGTTCGACGATCCGGCAGTCCCGCAGCTGGGCGTAGCGGCGCAGGAACGGCAGCACCGCGTACCGGTCGCCGCGGGCGATCGGCACCTGCATCGCGCGGTAGAGCATCTCCTCGAAGCCGCCGCCGCTGCCGAGCGCGACGTGCACGGCGCCCGAGCCGGCCGCCCGCAGCGCCCCGGCCGTCAGGTCGCCCTGCGAGGTGGGCACCGGGACGTCGTCGGCGAGCAGGGTGAACAGCCGGTCGTCGCAGAGCGCGGCGCCGAGCAGGTCCTGCCCGTGCCGGGCGAGGATGCGCCGCCAGGCCGCGGGGTGCAGCCGGGCGGTCTCGTACAGGCCGTCCACGATGGCGTCGGTGAGGGCCTGTTGGAGGGCGCGGTAGTGGTCGTCGCGCTGGAGGTCCTCGCGGCTGGCGGTGGGGGTGAGCCGGCTCGACTCGATCACGCCGCCGATGAACCCGGCCCAGCTGGGCAGCAGGTCGCGGGCGTCCTCGGAGAGCAGCATGCCGCGCAGGTAGACCGAGAGGTCGCGGTTGTCGCTGGAGCCGTAGGTGCCGCCGTCCTGCACCCAGAGCAGGCCGACGGCGTCGGTCCGCCCCTCGACCGGTTCGACCGGGAAGGCGGTGAGCGGCTCGAACCGGCGGCCGAAGGCGGTGGCGAAGCGCATCCGCGCGGGGTGCGGGTCGCCGTTCCGCTGCGGGGTGCGCCAGGGCACCGGGACGTCGTTGACCGGGGTCTCGTCGTCGCCGACGTAGACCGGGATCGGCAGCAGCACGCAGTACCGGCCGAGCACCTCGCGCAGCGCGTACTCGTCGGCCAGGTGGGCGTGTTCGGGCTTGAGCCGCAGTTCGACCTCGGTGCCGGGGGCGGGTCTGGCGGCGACGGGCTCGACGCTGTACTGCTCGCCGCCGCGGCTGCGGTAGCGGTGGCCGAGGTGGGGTTCGCGGTGCGAGGTGGTGGTGACGGTGACCTCGTCGGCGACCGAGAAGGCGGACAGGAAGCCGAGGCCGAAGGCGCCGATCAGCTCCTGGTTCCCGGTGAGTTCGCGCAGCATCCGGGTGTAGCCGGTGCCGACGGTCGCCAGGTAGGAGTGGATCTCCGGCTCGGTGAGGCCGGCGCCGGTGTCCTCGATGGCGACGGTGCGGCGTTCGGCGTCGCCGCGCACCCTGATCAGCGGCGCGGCGGTGGAGTCCGGGTCCTCCAGCCTGCGCCGGGTGTGCGAGTCGTGGGCGTTCTGCACGAGTTCGCGCAGGGCGACCAGCGGGGTGGAGTAGAGGTGGGTGGCGAGGACGCTCACCAGGCCGCCGAGATCGACCTCGGTCGTGCGCAGATTGTCGGCGGCGGAGAAATCCCCGGCGGGCCCTTGGCCGGGCGGCTGACCTTGAGACATGAGGCCCCAGTCTGCCAGTACGACAATCTGTCGACCAGCACTTTCTGTCACCCCCGATCCGATGAGATACCCGGTCAACCGGAAGTTGACGTGAACGCCGCCGGTCACCCGGCCACCGGGTGGGGGAAATCACCGCTGTTCGGGGGGATTCCCGCAGGCTTGCACACCTATGGGCCCGATGACGCTTTCCGGGGCACCCGATATCCGTGACACCTTCGAGCGAACCGTCCGATCACCGCTGGTGACCAATGGGCCGTCTCGGCAATCCTGATGAGGCGACGCCAGAACCTTCGCGAACGGGGCGGCCGACCCCGTGCGCCCTCTTTTCGCACCCCATCAGGGAGACCTCCGTGTCCCGTGTTCGCGCGGGCGACGCGGGCCTGGCGCACCACGTCCACGGCCCGTCCGTCCTCTACTAGCCCGGTACCGATTCCGGCAGGACCGGTGAGGGGGCGGACCCGCGCGGGGTCCGCCCCCTCACCCCTGCCGCCCTGCCGCCCTGCCGCCCTGCCGCCCTGCCGCCCTGCCGCCCTGCCGCCCTGCCGCCCTGCCGCCTACAGCCCCAGCACGGCCCGGCTCAGCGCGTCCAGCCCGGGCACCGGTTCGCCGCCGCCCGGCCGGTGCCGCACCCCGTCGTTCACCAGCGCGAACATCGCGTGCACCCGGATCCGCGCCTCGGCCCGGTCGTACTCCGGCCGCAGCTGCCGCAGCAGGTCGACCCAGGTGCGCAGGAAGTCCCGCCGGAAGTCCAGCGCGGCCTTCCGGTCCGGCGGCGCCAGCCGCTCCGTCTCGCGCAGCATCGCGCCCAGGTAGTGGCTGTTGCGCCGGGCGAAGTCCAGGTAGGCGTCCAGGCCCGCGGCGAGAGCGTCCGCGGGCGAGGACGCGTCGGCCAGGGCACCGCCGACCTCGTGCCACAGCCGCTCCCGGCTGCGCGACAGGGCCGCCGCCAACAGGTCGGCCTTGGTGGCGAAGTGCTTGTAGACGCTCGGGCCGGCGATGCCGACGGCCGCGCCCAGCCGGTCGGTGCTGACGTTGTCGAAGCCCCGGGTGTCGAACAGCCGGACGGCGGCGGCCAGCAGCTCCTCCCGCCGCGAACCCGCCGGCACCGTGCCGGGACCGGCCGCCCGGGGGGCGTCCCGGCCGGGCAGCTCCCGGGCCGTCAGCAGCGCCGCGCCGAGCCTGCGCAGCAGCCGCTCGAACTGCCGCCGCGGCGGCGCGAAGGTGTGGTGCGACAGGCTGCCGTACATCGCGAGCATCGACCAGCAGCGGAACTCAGCGGCCGCCGCCCCGGCGCCCGCCGTCTCCGGGCCGTCGACGATCCGGGCCATCACCGCCACCTGGCCGCGCAACTCCCGGCGCAGCCGCGCCTGTTGGGCGGGCGGCAGCAGCCGCGCCTCGCGCTGCCACAGTGTCCCGAGCGCCCGGTGCTCGATCGCCGCGCCGGCCAGGGCCGCGCACAGCGCGTCGGGCCCGTCGGCCCCGCGCCGGACCGCCTCGCCCAGGACGGCCAGCTCCGCCTCGACGGCGCACCGCAGCAGTTCGGGCTTCCCGCGGAAGTGCCGGTACAGCGCGGGTGCGGTGATGCCCACCTCGGCGGCGACCTCCGCCATCGACACCTGGTGGTAGCCGTGCCGGTGGAACTGCCCGACCGCGGCCGCGAGGATCTGCGCCCGACGCCCGGGCGGACGCCGGACGACCTCCCGCTCCGCCACCGCGCCCACCCCCCGCAGGCCGTTCGCACCCTGCCCGCACACCGCTCGCACACCGTTCACCGAATCGGCGCTCAGGGTAGCAAGGATTCACTTGAGCCCTGCTCGACCCGTGCGCCACCGACCCCGACCGCTCCGCCGACCGGTGCATCGATGCTGGACAGCCGTGGCTACCGGCGATTAACTTGTCCCGCGATCAGCCGCTGTCCGAAGGGAGCGCCGCCGTGCGCCGTACCGTCTTCACCGAGGACCACGAGGCCTTCCGGGAGACCATCCGGGACTTCATCGCCAAGGAGGTCGTCCCGGTCTACGAGAGCTGGGAGACGGCCGGCCACCCGCCGCGCGACTTCTACCGCAAGCTCGGCGCGCTCGGCGTCTACGGCATCGAGGTGCCCGAGGAGTACGGCGGCGCGGGCGAGAGCGGCTTCAAGTACCAGGCCGTGGTCACCGAGGAGTGCGCCCGCGCGGGCGTCACCTTCGGCTCCTCGGGGGTGCACACCGGTCTGGTGCTGCCCTACCTGATGGAGTACGCGAACGAGGAGCAGAAGCGCCGCTGGCTGCCGGGGTTCGTCTCCGGTGACATCATGACCGCCATCGCGATGACCGAGCCCGGCGCCGGCTCCGACCTGGCGGGCATCACCACCACCGCGAAGCTGTCCGAGGACGGCACCCACTACGTCCTCAACGGCGCCAAGACCTTCATCACCGGCGGCGTCCTCGCCGACCTGGTCCTGGTGGTCTGCCGGACCTCCCCGCCCGACCCGCAGGACCGCCGGGCCGGCCTGTCCATCCTGTGCGTGGACACCACCTCCGAGGGCTACACGGTGGGCCGCAAGCTGCAGAAGATCGGCCTGCGCACCTCCGACACCGCCGAACTCGCCTTCAGCGACGTCAAGGTGCCCGTCGCGGACCGGCTCGGCGAGGAGGGCGCGGCCTTCGGCTACCTCACCCACAACCTGGTGCAGGAGCGCCTCGCCATCGCCGTCGGCGCGTACGCCTCCGCCGCGGCGGCCGTGCGCTTCGCGGTGCGGTACGTGAAGGACCGCGAGGTGTTCGGCAAGACGGTCGCCGAGTTCCAGAACACCAAGTTCACCCTGGCCGACTGCGAGGCCCAGGTGGTCGCCCAGCAGTCCATGGTGGACCGCGCCCTGGAGCTCTACCAGCACGGCGAACTGACGGTCGCGGACGCCGCGGCCGCCAAGCTGTTCTGCACCGAGTCGGCCTCCCAGGTGATCGACAAGTGCCTCCAGCTGCACGGCGGCTACGGCTACATCCTGGAGTACCCGATCGCCCGCCTCTACACCGACAACCGGGTGTTCCGGATCTACGGCGGCACCAGCGAGGTCATGCGCAGCATCGTCGCCAAGTCGCTCGGCCTGTAGCCGCTCGGCCCGTGGTCGCCCGGCCCGTGGAGGCCACCGCCCGGGCGCACCCGCTGCCGCCCCCGGACCGCTCCGGGGGCGGCAGTCGTGGTGCGGCCCGGGTCAGTTCATCGAACTGCTCTGACCGGCCTCGCTGCGCCACGCCTCCAGACCGGCCATCGAGGCCGCCCGGGCCTGCTGCATCGCCCTTGCCGCCCGCTCGGACGGGGAGGTGTCCATCCGCCGGACGTAATCGCGCCCGGCCGAAGCGAGTGAGACGCCGACGATGACCGCGCCCGCCATGGTGAGCAGGGCGCCCACGCCGCCGAGCAGCGCACCGGTGGTGAGCACCGTGCGGTTGACGTTGAATCCGTCGCTGAACCTGTTATTGGTCGCCATACCCTCCACCATCGGCCCGAGCGGGCCGTCGCGCACGCCGGGAGGGCCGACCTACCCCCTGGTGGCGGTCCAGCGCGCGCGGAGGGCGGGCCCGGGCCTAGGGTCGCGGCGGGGGTCCCGCCCACGCAGGAGGCCGCGATGTCCGAGCCCGCACCCGTCGATCTGAACGCCCTGGCCGACGAGCACAGCGCCAGGGCCGCCACCTCGCCGCACGGCCGCAGCGCCCACCTGCTGCTGCACGACAGCGTGCTGCGGCAGACCGTGATCGCGCTGCGGGCGGACGCCGCGCTGGACGAGCACAACGCCCCGGTGGCGGCCAGCCTGCTGGTGCTGCGCGGCCGGGTCTCGCTGACCGTCGCGGGCCGCCGCCGGGAGCTGACGGCCGGACAGCTCCACCCGATCCCGCAGGAGCGGCACGGGCTGCTCGCGCACGAGGACTCGGTGGTGCTGCTGACGGCCGTGACCAACTGACCCGGCGCAGCCCGGCCCGCCGGCTCACCTCGGTCCGAGGACGCCCTCACTGACCAGTTCCAGCCCGCGCAGCAGTTCGGCGCCGCTCGGCGTCTGCTCGGGCGAGATCAGCCACTGCGCCGCCAGCCCCGCCAGCAGGGCCTGGTAGAAGGCGCCGCGGGCCATCTCGTCCGGGGTGTCGGGGACCTGCTCCAGCCCCTGGAAGATCGCGGCCAGCCCGAGCCGGCCGTCCCGCTGGGCCTCGTCGAAGGCCTGGCGCAGCCCCTTGGCGTCGTCGGTGCGGGCCAGCACCTCGAACTGCGCCGTCCACAGGCCGCGGTTCTCGACGAACGTGCGCTGGACCTGGTCCCAGGCGGCGGCGAACCGCTCCTTCGGGTCGGTCACCCCGGCGGCCTCGGAGAGCGCGGCGCCGACGGCCGCACCCCAGTCCTCCAGCGCGGCGATCATCGCCTGGGCCAGCAGTTCGTCCTTGGAGCCGTAGTGGTAGCCGATCGCGGCCAGGCTGACCCCGGCGGCGGTGGCGATGTCGCGGGCCGTGGTGCGCCCGTAGCCCTTGTCGAGCAGGCAGCGCTTGGCGCCCGCCAGCAGATCCTCGCGGTTTCCCATGCGGTCGATGCTACGCCAGGTATGGGACAAACGTCTCGAACGATCGAGTTAGACGTTTGTACTAGACATATGTGTCACACGCTCGTACAGTCATCCCCATGACCGCAACCAACGGCCTCGCCGGCCGCCGCGAATGGACGGGCCTCGCCGTCCTCCTGCTCCCGACCCTCGTCCTCGCGATGGACATGGGGGTGCTGTTCTTCGCCGTCCCGTACATCGCCACCGACATGCGGCCCAGCGGCACCCAGCAGCTGTGGATCATGGACATGTACTCGTTCCTGCTGGCCGGCCTGCTGATCCCGATGGGCGCGCTCGGCGACCGGATCGGCCGCCGCCGGCTGCTGACGGCGGGCGCCGCGGGCTTCGCCGCCGCCTCGCTGGTCGCGGCCTACGCCGACGGCGCCGCCCAGCTGATCGCCGCCCGGGCCCTGCTCGGCATCACCGGGGCCACCCTGATGCCGTCCACGCTGGCGCTGATCCGCAACATGTTCCACGACGCCAAGCAGCGGCAGGCCGCGATCGGCATCTGGAGCGCGGCGATGATGGGCGGCGCCACGCTCGGCCCGGTGGTCGGCGGGCTGCTGCTCGACCACTTCTGGTGGGGCTCGGCCTTCCTCGCCGCCGTCCCGGTGATGCTGCTGGTGCTGCTCGCCGCGCCCGTCCTGCTGCCCGAGTACCGGGCCACCCCCACCGGCCGCTTCGACCTGCTCGGCGCCGCGCTGTCGATCGCCACCGTGCTGCCCGTGGTCTACGGGATCAAGACCCTGGCCGTGGACGGCTGGAGCCTGCCGCCGCTGCTCGTCCTGGCGGCCGGCCTGCTGACCGGCGCCGGCCTGGTGGCCCGGCTGCGGACCGCCGCCCACCCGCTGATCGACCTGAGCCTGTTCCGGATCCGCACCTACAGCGGCGCGATCACCGTCAACACCATCGCCATGTTCGCCATGATGGGCTTCACCCTCTTCACCTCCCAGTACCTCCAGCTGGTCAAGGGCCTGAGCCCGCTGGCCGCCTCGCTCTGGGCGCTGCTGCCGAGCGTCGGCGTCGGCGCGGCGGTCGGCGGGATCGGCGCGCTGGCCGGCAAGGTCCGCCCGGCGACCCTGATGACCTGTGGGTTCGTGCTCGGCGCGGCCGGCTTCGGCCTGATGACCCTGGTCGGCCCGGACACCCCGCTGGCCGTGATCCTGACCGCCGCCGCCGTGATCGCGGCCGGCTCGGTCGGCACCATGACCCTCACCGCCGAGATGGTGGTCTCCGCCGCCCCCGCCGAGCGGGCCGGCGCCGCCTCCGCCACCTCGGAGACCGCGAGCGAGCTCGGCAGCTCGCTGGGCATCGCCCTGCTCGGCGCGGCCGGCGCCGCGATCTACCGGACCCGGCTGGACGGCGGGGTGACGGCCGGGCTGCCCGCCGACGCGGCCCGGGCGGCGCAGGACACCCTCGGCGGGGCCGTCACGGTGGCCGGAAGGCTCTCCGGCCGGGCCGGCACCGAACTGCTGACCGCCGGTCGGGCGGCCTTCACCGACGGGATGCACGTGGCGGCCGTGGTCGGCCTGCTGGTCATGCTCGGCGCGGCGCTCGCCGCCAACCGCATGATGCGGCACCTGCCGGCCGCCCCCGCGGGCACGGCCGCCGAGAGCCGGCCGGCCACCGTCTGACCCGGCGGGGCCCCGCCGGGCACGCCGTCCGCGGATCATCAGGGCCCCGGCCGACACCAGTCGGCCGGGGCCCTCGCCGTGCCGCGCGCCTTTCCGGCCGGGCCGCCCTAGCGTGGTCCGCGACCCGGCGGACCGACCCGCGCGGCACCGGCCCGGCGGCACCGCACCGCAGCACCGCACCGCGCCGCAGCACCGCAGCACCCCCGACCGCAGCACCGCAGCACCCCCGACCGCAGGAGGCCAGCCACCGATGCCGGAACCAGCCTGGCGCCGCGAGCACGAGGACCCGGACTACCGCTTCACCCTCGCCAACGAGCGCACCTTCCTGGCCTGGATCCGCACGGCACTGGCCCTATTGGCCGGCGCGGTCGCGATCGACCAGCTCACCCCCGGCCTCGCACCCGCCCCCGTCCGGGCGGCCCTCGCGGTGGTCCTGGCGCTCGGCGGCGCCGGGCTCGGCGCGGCCGCGTACCGCCGCTGGGTGCGGGTCGAACGGGCCATCCGGGAGGGCGGCCGGCTGCCGTACACCCGGATCATGCTGGTGCTGACGGTCTGCGTGGTGGTGGCCGCCGTGGTGTTGAGCGCCCTGGTCATCGGCTCCGTCCGGTGACCGCGCCCCCGACCGGCCGCGACCCGGGCCTGCAGCCGGAGCGGACCCTGCTCGCCTGGGGGCGCACCGCCCTGCTCCTGACCGTTGACGCGCTGCTGATCCTGCGCACCGGCCTGATCTCCCGACAGCCCGGGCTGACCGCGCTCGGCGGTCTGCTGGCAGCCGCCGCCTGCGGGTTCCTCGGGTACGGGGTGCACCGCCGGCGCCGCCTCGAACGCCCGGGGGCGGACCCGGAAGCCGTCCGGGTGACGCCGCTGCGGATGCTGGCCCTGACGGTGGCGGTGGCCGCGCTGGGCAGCGCGTGGTGCGTGCTGACCGCCCCCGGAGCAGGCCCCGTCACCGAATAGTGGTCCAGACCACCAGGCGGCCCGGCACCTGTTTTTCCACCAGCGTTTGCCGGCGGGTGTATACGTTCGCGGACCGGGCCAGGCATACTGGCCAGGTCGGGCACGTCCGCCCGGCTGGCATTTCGGCGAGAACTTCCGCGAAAGGACCGGTGGTCAGGGATGTTCCGTAACGGTTTTGAGCCCTGGCACCTCATCATCATGGTGGTCGTGCTCGTCCTGCTGTTCGGCTCCAAGAAGCTGCCCGAGATGGCGCGCGGCCTCGGCAAGTCGATGCGCATCCTCAAGGCCGAGACCAAGGCCCTGCGCGAGGACGACGCCCCGGCCGAGGCCCAGAACGGCACCGCGCAGAGCGCGGCCGAGCAGCCCCGCCCGGCGGTCGCGCCGACCACCGTCACCAAGTCCGCCGACACCACCAAGTCGGCCACCGGCGCCTGAGCCCCCGGCTCCCGAGCCCCCGTTCCGTCGCCGACGGAACGGGGGCTCTGTCGTCGCCGGACGGCGGGACGGTCGAGTAGCCGTCCGATTTGTTCTGTTATCTCCTAGTACTCGACGATCGCGCCGAGTGCTCGGAGGACTCCCATGGCAACCCCAGGAGCACCGGAACCGGAACAGCCTGCGCACTCGGACAAGCCCCCGGCCCCGGAACCGCCCTCGCCACCGGCCACACCGGCCCCGTCAGAACCCGAGTCCCCGACGCCACCGCCCACCCCGGCCGCGCCGCCGGCCCAGGAGCCGTCCGAGGCCCAGGAGCCGTCCGACGGCCGGAAACAACCCGCGGCCCAGGAGCCGTCCGCCGGCCAGGAGCCCGACGAGCTCACCGAACTCCGGCAGCGGGTCGCCGTCCTGGAGAAGAAGACCCCGGCCCCGCCCCGGCACCGGCTCCGGTCCCTGCTCGCCGCCGTCCTGATCACCCTCGCGGCCGTGCTGACCCCGCTGTCGGCCATCGCCACCTGGACCAACTCGCAGATCTCCGACACCGATCGGTACGTCGCCACGGTCGCCCCGCTGGCCAAGGACCCGGCGGTGCAGAGCGCCGTCACCAACCGGGTGACCGACCTGATCATGCAACAGCTGCCGATCGACAGCCTCCTGGCGGACATCGCCCCCGCCGACCGGCCACTCCTGGACACCGCGCTCAAGAAGATCGGCCCCGCCCTGACGAGCGGTCTGACCGGCTTCGTGCACGACCAGGTGCAGCGGCTGGTCGAGAGCGACGCCTTCGCCACCGTCTGGGTCAACGCCAACCGCAACATCCACGCGGCCGTGGACAAGGCGCTGACCGGCAAGGGCGGCGGCGCCGTCGAGATCAAGGGCGACACCGTCACCCTCGACCTCGCGCCGCTGATCGACGAGGTGAAGACCCGCCTGGTGGACCGGGGCGTGGGCATCGCCGCCAAGATCCCGGAGGTGCACACCGACATCACGCTGATCCGCTCCGACAGCGTGCAGAGCGTCCAGACCGGCTTCCGCCTGCTGGAGCTGGTCGGCTTCTGGCTTCCCGTGGTGACCCTGCTGTGCGCCGTCGGCGGCGTCCTGCTGGCCGCCCGGCGCCGGCGCGCGGTGGTCACCACGGCGATCGCGATGGCCGTCGGCGCGGGGGTGCTCGGGATCGGACTGACGGTCTTCCGGGTGATCTACCTGGACAAGCTTCCGGCCGGCGTCAACCAGGACGCCGCGGCGGCGGTCTACGACGCGCTGGTCCGGTACCTGCGCGCCGCCGTCCGGATGCTGCTGGCGCTGGGCATCGTGGTCGCGCTGGGCGCCTGGCTGTCCGGCGGCGGCCGCCGGGCGGGCGCGGTACGGGGCCTGTGGCAGGCCGGCCTCGGCGCCGTCCGGGATGCGGCGGAGCGGCTGGGGATGCGGCTCGGCCCGGTCGGCCGCTTCGTCCACCGCTGGAAGGCGTGGCTGGGCTGGGGCGTGACCTGCGTACTCGCGCTGGTCCTGCTGCTGTGGAGCTACCCGACCGTGGCGGTGGTGATCTGGCTGGCCCTGCTGCTGCTGCTGGTGCTGGCGATCCTGGAGTTCCTGGACCAGCCGGACGAGCCCGACCGGCCCGACCGGCCCGCCGGGCCCGGCGACCCCGCCACGGCCGCCGGCGGCTGAACGGCGACGGGCCGGGCCGGTCGTCCTCCGCGGCATATTGGGAAGGTAGGCTATCCATTCAGCGGAGACCAGGGAGCGGACAGCCATGCGAATCGGCGAGTTGAGCAGCCGGACCGGCGTGCCGGTACCCACGATCAAGTACTACCTGCGCGAGGGGCTCCTCCCCGCCGGTGAGCTGACCAGCCCGAACCAGGCCCAGTACGGCGACACCCACGTCCACCGGCTGAAGCTGGTGCGCGCCATGATCGACGTCGGCCGACTCTCGATCGCCTCGGCCCGCGAGGTGCTGGCCGCCCTCGACACCCCGGGCCGTTCCCTGCACGACACCCTCGGCGTCGCCCTCGGCGCGGTCACCGCGCCCACCCCCGCCACCGGCGTCGAGAGCGCCGGCGAGAGCACCGCCCGGGAGCAGGCCGACCGGGCGGTCGAGAAGCTGGTCGACCGGCTCGGCTGGCAGGTCACCGCCGACAGCCCCGCCCGGCAGGCGCTGGCGCAGGTGATCGTCGCCTTCCACACCCTCGGCCAGGACGAGCTGATCGGGCTGCTGGACGACTACGCCGCCGCGGCCGAACGGCTCGCCGCCGCCGAGGTCGCCGCCGTCGCCACCCATCCGGACCCGGACGGCCTGGTGGAGAGCGCCGTCATCGGCACCGTCCTGGGGGACGCGGCGCTCGCCGCGCTGCGCCGGCTCGCCCAGGAGAACGCCTCGCACCGGCTGTTCGCCGCCCGGCCACCGGCCCCCGCCCACCTCGGCTGACCGGGCCCGGCCGGCCGCACCGCCCGAACGGCGCAGGCCGGCCCGGCGTTGCGCGGTCCCGTCCCGCAGGCTGGACGGGACCGACGTGGCCCGACCCCGGGGGAGCCGATGATGAGCAGAGCCCCCCGGCCGGTGGCGTGGGTGGTCTCGCTCGGCCTCCCGGTGCTGCTGTTCGCCCTCTGGTTCGTGATCCCGATGGGCGTCTTCGGGCCGCAGCACCCGGTGGCCTCCTGGATCTCGTTCGGCCTGGCGCTGGTCGGGGTGGCGATCACCCTGCTCCGGCAGATCCAGCAGGAGCTGCTCGGCGAGCGCGGCCACCCGGTACTGGTGATCGTCATGCTGCTCTGCTTCTCGATCCTGCTGTTCTCCACCGCGTACCTCGCGATGGCCCGCACGCCCGGGGAGTTCCAGGGGATCAGCACCAAGGTGGACGCGCTCTACTTCACGGTGATCACCATGGCCACCGTCGGCTACGGCGACATCGTGCCGTCCGGGCAGGTCGCCCGGGTGGTGGTGATGCTCCAGATCCTCTACACCCTGGTCTTCCTGACCGCGGGCGCCACCGCGATCAACCGCCGGCTGCGCAGCAGCCTGGAACAGCGGGTGGACCGGCGGCGGCACCGCGGCTGAGACGGCCGGGCGGGCGACGCCGCGGGTGCTCCCGCGTCAGCCGTTCGGGTCCTGCTGCTGGGCGTGCACGGAGGCGATCAGCGAGGCCAGCCGGGACTGCCAGGCCTGCGCGGTGTCGCCGTCGACCGCGCGCCGCTTGGCGAGGTCGCGGACGAGTTTCTGGGCATCCTTCAGCTGGTCCTCGGCGGCGTCCGGGCGACGGGCGACCACCGACCTGGCGGCCTCGTCCAGGACCTGCAGCAGCTCCTCCTGACGGTCCCGGTCGCGATTGATCCTGGTCTGCGCGACGACCGCCCTGAGCTGCGCGATCCCGACCGCCGGGTTGGCCTTCCCGGACGGCGACGCGGAGGGGGACGGCGACGTGCCGCGGTCGGGCGAGGCGGAGGGCGCCGTCGAGGGCGCGGCCGTCGACGCGGACGGGACCGTCACCGGGGCGGCGGAGGGGGACACCGGCGCGGCGACCGCTCCCCCCGAGGAGTCGCCGAGGCTGAGCGCCGCGACCACGACGGCGACGGCCACGGCCGCGACCCCCGCACCGGCGATGACCAGCGGTCGGCGGCTCGGGGCCGGCGGCTCCCCGCCGCGGTCGTCCCGGTGCCCGCCGCCGTCCCCGTACCCGCCCCCGCGCTCACCGGGCGAATCGAACGGGACCGGCGGCAGCACCGAGGTGTGCCGCTCACCCGGATGCCGGGGCGCGGGCGCGGCGGACTGCGGGGCCCGGGCCATCAGCGGCGGACCGGTCGGCGACTGGGCGAGCAGCCCCGCCGGGACGGGCGGCAGCACCTGGGTGGCCGCGCCGGCCCCGAGCAACTCCCCGGTGCGGTCGGGCTGGTACGTACCGGGAACGGCGGCGAGCAGCTCGGCCCGGGCCTGGCCCGCGCCGGCCGGCCGGCCGTCGGGGCTCTTGGCGAGCAGCCGCAGCACCGCGGCGTCCAGGGCCGCCGGCACCTCCGGGCGGTGCACGGAGACCGGCACCGGATACTCCGTGACGTGCTTGTAGGCGATCGCGACGGGGGTGTCGGCGTCGAACGGCGGGGCGCCGGTGAGCATCTCGACCAGGACGCAGCCGACCGCGTAGAGGTCCGCGCGGGCGTCCACGGCGCCGGCGGTTGCCTGCTCCGGCGAGAGGTAGGCGGCGGTGCCCAGCACGGTCGCACTCTGGGTGAGCCGCCCGGCGGCGGAGGATCCGGCCCGGGCGATGCCGAAGTCGACCACCTTCACCCCGCCGTCAGCGGTGATCATGATGTTGCCCGGCTTGATGTCCCGGTGCACCAGCCCCTGGCCGTGCGCGGCCTCCAGCGCCTCGCAGACCGCGGCCGCCACCCCGACCGCCTGCTCCAGCGGCAGCGTCCCGGCGTCGGCGATCACGTGGCTGAGCGGCCGGCCCTGCACCAGCTCCATGACGATGTACGGCGACCCCTGGTCCACCCCGGAGTCGAAGACCATCACCACCCGGGGGTGCACCAGCATCGCGGCGAGCCGGGCCTCGCGGCCGAAGCGTTCGGCGAACCGGGGGTCGTCGGCGAGGCCGCCGTTCAGCACCTTGACCGCCACCTGGCGGCCGAGCTGACGGTCGATCCCGCGCCAGACCGTGGCCATGCCGCCGACGCCGAGTATCTCGACGAGCTCGTAGCGCCCGTTCATCGCGCGTCCGATCACCGGGAACCGCTCCCCTCACTCCGACGGCCCAAGGACTGGGATCGCCTCGTGCACCTGTGCACGATAGCGGCCGGACGTTCGGGCGGGGGGCCGGAAGCCCGGGGCGGCGGACCGGCGGGCAGCCGGGCGGGCGGTGGACACGGGGGAGCCCACCGACCGCCCGGAGTCCTTCGGGTCCTGCCGTACCGCGCGGAACGCGGCCACCGGTCGGGCAGCGGGCCCGGGGGGTTCGCCCGCCGCCCGACCGGAGTTTTTGGGTCACCCCCGGCGGCTGCCGGAGGGTGCGGGGGTGGTCGTCGCCCGGCCGCTGCCGGGCTGCTGGCCGTCCTTGGTCAGGGACCGCGGATCGGGCTGCTGGCCGCCCGGCTGGTCGGAGGGCGCGCCGGGCAGCTGCTCGTGCAGCACCTCGGCGCAGTACGCGACGGTGCGCAGCGGGCCGCCGGAGGCGCGGTTGAGCTGTTGGAGGGCGGGGTCCTTCAGCAGCTCGGAGACGGCCGCGCCGGCGCGCAGCCGGTCCCGCAGCGAACGGCAGGGCGGGGCGGGGTCGGCCGGTCCGCCCGTGCCCGGACCGGTCGCGGCCGGCCCGGTGGTGTCCGCGCCGGTGTTCCGGGAGCCGTCCTCCGCCCCCGCGGACGCGCTGCCGCCGGGCGCGGGCACGCCGCCCGGGACGGCGGTGCCGGTCCGGCGGGCCGGGGCGGCCGATCCGTCGGGTGCCGGGGAGCCGGACGCGCGGCCGGGGGCGGAGCGCGGCCCCGGGACGGTGCCCGCCGGGTCGGCCGGGGCGGCGGTGCCGCGGTGGCCGGGGGCGGGGGTGCCGCCCAGGGCCGGCGGGAGCGTGCCGGTGCCCGCGGCGAAGGCGACACCGCCGAGCGCCGTGGCGGCGAACGCGGCAGCGACGGCCTTCGCGCTGAAGGCCCGCGCGAGCGCGGTGTCCGCCATGGTTCGTCTCCGGGGCTTGGCAGTCGGGTCGGGCTGTGCGGCAGTGCTGGGCTGTGCGGCCGTGCTGAGACGTGCCTCCCGGAACGCCGCCAGGGCGCGCTGCTCCCCGGCCGGCTCGGCGTCGGCTGCCCGGACGGCGGCGGCGGCGAGCAGCCCGGCGAGTGCCGGGTGACCGGTGAGGGCGGCCTGACCGGCCTCCGGGTCGGCCCCGGCACCGGCGAGCAGCTGCTCGGCGGTCTCGCGGTCGATCCGGCGGGATCGGTTGGTGCTCATCTCATGTCCTTCAGCGTCGCGGCTCTTCGCGGTGTCACACCTTGCGCAGAAATTTTTTTCGCGGCCTGTGCGGCCTGTCCGGTCTGCGCAGCCTGTCCGGCCTGCGCGACGTGCACGGCCGGCCCGGCTTCCGCCGACCCGGGCCCGGCGGGCTGTTCGGGGACCCGTGCGGGCGGCACGGACCGGGCCCGGCCGGGTACGCCGGCCGCGGCCCCGCCGGTCTGCTCCAGCAGCCCGGCCAGTCTGCGCAGCCCCCGGTGGGCGGCCATCCGGACGCTGCCGGACCGTTTGCCCAGCACCCGGGCGGCGCTCTCGGCGTCCAGCTCCAGCACCACGCGCAGCAGCACCGCCTCGGCCTGGTCCCGGGGCAGCCGGGCGATCAGCGCGAGCGCGTCGGCGGTGGTGACGGTGGCCAGCGCGGCGCCGGCGGTGTCCTCGGCGGCGGCGAGCTCGGCCAGGTACTCCTCGGGGAGGTCGGCGACCGGGCGGCGGCGCTGGCGCCTGAGGTGGTCCATGGCCCGGTTGCGGGCGATGGTGGCGACCCAGGCGCGGAAGCCGTCGGAGTCGCCGGTGAACCGGTCGAGGTCCCGGGCCACCTGCAGCCAGGCCTCGGAGGCGATGTCCTCGGCGTCCTCGGCCCGGCCGCCGACCAGGACCCGCAGGTAGCGCAGCAGGCCCGGCTGGACGGCCCGGAACAGCAGCCGGAAGGCGTCCTCGTCCCCCGTCCGGGCGGCCAGGACGGCCGCCGCCAGGTCGGCCCTGCGGTCGGGCGACCGCCCCTGGCCGATCGGGTGGCCGACCCCGTTGCCGGCGTCCGCCCCGTGGTGTTCTGCACTGTGCACCCGCCCCATCATGGGCCATCCGGGCGGGTGGTCCGACGGGCGGGTCCCGTCCCGGTCCGGGCCCGACGGGCGGGACGAAGGTCCTGCCCGCTGCTGCCGTTGGCCCGCAGCCCGCCGGGGCGTCCACGACATACGTTCGTGGACGGACGGTGCTCCCGCCCGGCCACCCCCTCCCCCACGGACCGGTGATGACGACTGCCCCCGAGCTCTTCGCGAAGGGCCTGCGCGAGCACTTCGCGCCCGCCCTGCGCGCCATGGGCTTCACCGGCGAGGGGCGGACCTTCACGCTCCCGGACGGGGCGCACCGGGCGCGGCTGACCGTCGAGGTGGTCGCGGCCGACGAGCGGTCCGTCCGCTACACGCTGCACCTCGCGGTCACCCCCCGCTCCCCTCGACCGGACCCCGCCGATCCCGGAAGCCCCGCGCCGGCGGCCGGGTGGCGGGCCCGGATCGGCGACCTGCTGCCGGTCGGCGACGAGGTCCGGTGGGAGGTGGCGCCGGGGCCGCGCTGGCTGGTCGCCGTCGAGGACTCGGTGGCCGCCGTCCGGCACTACGCGCTGCCGGAGCTGCGCTGCCGGCTGGCGGACCCGGGCGCCGTCCCGTACCTGTCGGCCGGCGAGCTGGCGGCGGTCAACGCCGCCCTGGCGCAGGCCGCCCTCCCCCGGATCAAGCGCGCCGAGCTGGACGGCGGCGAGCTGCGGCTGCAGGGTGCGTGGAGCCGGTTCGACCCGGTCGCCCGGGAGGTGCTGGAGGCCACCGCGGAGGGTTTCCTGTCGGCCGGCGACGAGCGCTTCGACCGGGTCCGCTGCCTGGACACGCTGGGCCGGGAGCTCTGGGTGTTCGGCGCGCCGGAAGCCCCCCGGACGGAACCGCCGACGGCCCGCGGCCCGTCCTGATCAACAGCCGGGGGGCACGAGGCCTTCGGGCGGGGACAGGACGCGGGGGACGCAGCGGCATGCGCAGCAGCGAGACGACGGACGACCGACAGCTGGCCTGGGACGGCTGCCTCAACGTGCGCGATCTCGGCGGTCTGCCCACCGTCGACGGCCGCCGCACCCGCCGGGGAGCCGTCGTGCGCGCCGACAACCTCGACTCGCTGACCGACGAGGGCTGGGCGGCCCTGCGGGCGTACGGCGTGCGGACCGTGGTCGACCTGCGCGACGAGGCGGACTTCCGGCCGCGGCTGGCCCACCCGGCCGACGTCGAGCTGGTCCGGGTGCCGCTGGACGAGCTGGCCGGCCCCGACTGGTGGGCCCGCTTCGGCGCGCTGGACGGCACGCCGCTGTCCTTCCGCCCTTACCTGGACGACTGCCCGCACGCCGTCGCCGCGCTGGTCCGCGCCGTCGCCACGGCCCGTCCCGGCGGCGTGGTGGTGCACTGCGGGGCGGGCCGGGACCGCACCGGGCTGGCCACGCTCGTGCTGCTCGCGGTCGCGGGGGTGCGGGCCGAGGCGATCGCCGCCGACTACCTGCTCAGCACCGAGAACCTGCGTCCGCTGTGGGGCATGCTCGGGCGGCCCGACGAGGCGGCGGTGACCGAGGAGATCCTGCGGGAGGCGGGCACCACCGCCGAGGCGGCGCTGCGCGAGGTGCTCGCCGAGTTCGAGCCGGAGTCCTACCTGCCCGCCGCCGAGCTGGCCGCCGTCCGGGCCAGGCTGCTCGGCTGAGCCGCGCCGCGCGCCGGTCCCGGAACGCCGTGGGCGCCGCTCACCAGAGACGGTCGATCGCCCCGGGGTACAGCGCGATCCGGGCGCCCGGGAAGGACGCCCGGTGGGCGCGGGCGTGCGGGGTGACGAAGTCCGCCAGCACCACCTTGTCGAAGCCGGGCCGGTCGCTCGGGAAGGGCTCCTGCGGGGTGCCGCCGACCAGGACCGTCCCGGGCAGCGGCTGCCAGCCGGCCCCGCGGTAGAACGGCTCCAGCGGCCGGTCGCAGCTGAACACCCCGAGGTCGGCGCCGAGTTCGGGCAGGTACGTGCGGGCCGCGGCGACCAGCCGGCCGCCGTGGCCGCGGCCCCGGCGGGCCCGGTCGGTGACCACCGCGGACAGCCCGCAGGCCCGGAACACCTGCCCGGCGTGGCTGATCTCCTTGCTGAGCAGGTCGAGCGCGGCCACCACCCGGTCGCCGTCCAGCAGCAGCATCGAGCGGGGCAGCAGCGCCGGATCGTGGCCGACTCCCGGGTCCGGCTGCCCGGTCGGCCAGGCCTGTTCCTGCAACTCCCACACCTGGCGCCGCAGTTCGGCCGGCACCTCGGCCTCGGGGTGGACCACCAGCTCCATCTGCCAGACTCCCGTCATGATCTTCCGGACCGCCACCCGCCGGGACCTGCCGGCCGTCCTCGCCCTGCTCGCCGACGAGGACACCGTGGTCGACCCCGGCTCGATCGTCGTCGGAGCAGCGTACGAGGCCGCGTTCGCCGCGATCGACGCGGACCCGCGCAACGAACTCCTGGTGCTGGACGGCGGCGACGGCACCGTGCTCGGCAGCCTCCAGCTGACCTACGTCCCGGGGCTGGGCCGCGGCGGCGCCGAACGGGCGCTGATCGAGGCCGTCCGGGTGCGCGCCGACCGGCGCGGCGAGGGGCTCGGCCGGCAGCTGCTGACCGCGGCCCTCGAACGGGCCCGGGCGCGCGGCTGCGCACTGGTCCAGCTCACCAGCAACAAGGACCGCGACCGGGCGCACCGCTTCTACGGCTCGCTCGGCTTCGTCGGCAGCCACGACGGCTTCAAGCTGACCCTGGACCCGCCCGCCGGCCCGGCCCGGCGACCGCGGTGAACCGGTGCCGCGCGCGGTAATCCGGTGGCCGCGAACGGCCCTTCGTGGCAAGACTGACGGCATGGTTGACTTCGCCGACTTCGACACCCGCAACTACCCGGTGGTGGACGTCCGCACCGGCTACGCCGGCTGGGCCGGGACGTACGAGCAGACCGTGCAGGACGCCATGGACCTCGCGGTGCTGGCCGAACTCGCCGTCCCCCGCTGGGCCGCGGCCGCCCGGGTGGCCGACCTGGGGTGCGGCACCGGCCGCACCGGCGCCTGGCTGCGCGCGCAGGGCGTGGGCGCCGTCGACGGCGTGGACATCACCCCCGAGATGCTGGCCCTGGCCCGTGCCAAGGGCGTTCACGACCGGCTGGTCGAGGCGGACCTGGCCGCCACCGGCCTGCCGTCGGACGGCTACGACCTGGCGGTCTCGTCCCTGGTCGACGAGCACCTGGCCGACCTCGGCCCGCTCTACCGCGAGGCCCGGCGGCTGACCCGCCCGGGCGGGCTGTTCGTCCTGGTCGGCCTGCACCCGTACTTCATCATGGCCGCCGGCATGCCCACCCACTACGACGCCGCCGACGGCTCCTCGACCGCCATCGCCACCCACGTCCACCTGGTCAGCGACCATCTCTCGGCGGGCCTGGCGGCCGGCTGGGAGCTGGCCGAGATGCGCGAGGCGGTGGTGGACGACGAGTGGATCGCGCTCAAGCCGAAGTGGGAGCGCCTGCGCAGCCACCCGGTCTCCGCCGCCTACGTCTGGCGCAACCCCGTCTGAGACCGCCTCAGAGCCCCGAGCTCGGGCTGGTCAGCACCCGGGTGCGGCCGTCGGCGCGGGCCGCCAGCCCGGCCGTCAGGCGCAGCGAGCGGGCCGGGCCGAGCAGGGTGAGCGCCTCCTCGGGGGTGGCCCAGCGGTGGTCGTCGAGCTCTCCGGCCGGCAGGGAGACGGGAGTGTCGGCCGCCATCGTGCCCAGGTCGAACAGGAAGTGGCTCGCCGGGTGGTCGAGCCCGCCGGAGGGGTTGGTCCAGGCGACCACCAGCAGCTCGCCGGCCTCGCGGACGATGCCGGTCTCCTCCGCCAGCTCCCGGGTGGCGCACTGCCGGGGGTTCTCGCCGAGGTCGACGGTGCCGCCGACGAACTGCCAGTACTCGCGGTAACCGGCCTTCACGATCAGCACCCGGCCGGCCGGGTCGGTGATCAGGCAGCCGGCGGCGGCGTACACCCGGTGCAGCGAGGCGAGCCACTCCTCGCGGGTCTGGAGCAGCGGGCTGTCCGACATGGCACTCCTCGGGGACGGGACGGTGTCGCGACCCACTCTCGCACCACGGGCCCGCGCCGGGCGGGCGAACGGGGCGGTGCCCGCCGTGCGGACACCGCCCCGTCGGGGCGCTCAGTGCGCGGAGTGCTTCTCGGCACCGCGGTGCCGGTGGCCCGGGAGCTCGGCGTGACGGGCCTGGCCGGGCGGCGGGGCGGTGGCCGCGAAGGCCCGGCGCCCGCCGTGGCTGAAGGTGTCGTCGCCGAAGTAGGGACCCTCCCGGGCGGCGGTCGGGTTGTCGGTGTGGAGCTGCGGGGCGAGCGGGCTGGTGCTGGTCGCCATCGAGCGGCGTTCCAGGATGTCCTGGGTGCCCCGGCGGAGCTTCGTCATCTTGGCCGTCGATCGTTTGGTCATCATCGACCTCCCTCCGGCGGCCGCCGGTCTCCGCGGGCTGCGGGTCGGGCGGCTGCACTGCTGCGGCATCCGTTCGGGTATGCCCGCATATCAGCTGGTATACACCCCTGATTGATCCCTGGCATTCCGTCGAGCACCGGCCGCCGTTCGGACCCGTGTGCAACGATGCCGCGTGGCTACGGTGATACAAGATGAGCAGTCCCCGACCTCATCCGCCGAACGCCCGGCGCAGGAGGCACCGGGCGGCGGCGCCCTGCGGGTGCGGCATCCCGCGGCACTGCTGCGCCTGCTGGTCGGCCTCGCCGCCGTCGGTCTCACCCTGCTGATCGCCGACTACGCCCAGCGCACCGCCCTCGGCCTGGACCGCGACATATCCGACGGCGCCGGCCTGCTGCCCGACACCCCGGTCCGGGTGGTCGGCGCGCTGTGCACCGCCGCCCTGCTGCTCGTCCCGCCGGCGTTCGCCACCGCCCGCCTGCTGCGCGGCGACCGGCGCCGGGTCACCGACGGCGTCCTCGCCGCCGTGATCGCGTACGCGCTGGCGCTCGCCCTCGACCTCGGCGTCGACGGCCTGGCCACCCTGACCCACCCCGCCCCGGGCGGCGGGGGCCGCACCGACCCGGTCTACGGGCACCTGGCCCCCGTCCTGGCCTTCATGACCACCGTCGGCACCGTCGGGCTGACCCGCTGGCGCACCGCCCTCGCCGTCGCACTCACCCTCGCGGGCCTGTCCGGGCTGCTCACCGGCTACGCCACCCCGCTCTCCCTGCTGCTCGGACTGCTGGTCGGCTGGACCGCCGCGCACGGCACCCGGTACGCGCTCGGCGAGCCCACCAGCCTGCCCACCGAGCGCCGGCTGCGCAGCACCCTCGGCAAGGCGGGCGTGCGGCCGGACACCATCCGCCGGACCGGTCCCAGCCGCTACCTGGTCACCCAGCGGGACGGCCGCCCGGAGCTGGAGGTCCGGCTGCTCGACCGGCAGGCGCAGGCCAGCGGCCTGCTGCACCGGATCTGGCAGCTGCTGCGCCTGCGGACCGCACCGCCCGCGCTCGGCCTGCGCCCGCTGCGCGCCGGCCTGGAGCGCCAGGCGCTGCTCGCGTACGCCGCGACCGCCGCCGGCGTCCGCACCCCCGAACCCGTCGCGGTCACCGAGCTCGGACCGGGCGCCGCCCTGGTCGCCTACCCCCGGCTGTCGGCCCGGCCGCTGCACGAGCTCACCGACGCCGAGCTCACCGACGAGGTGCTGGCCGACGCCTGGGGACAGCTGCGCCTGCTCCAGCGCCGGCAGCTGGCGCACCGCACCATCGGCCCGGACAGCCTGCTGGTGGACGGGACCGGCGCCGTCCACCTGGTCGACCTGGCCGACGGCGAGATCGCGGCCGGCGAACTGCTGCTCAAGCTGGACCTCGCCGGGCTGCTCACGGTACTCGCCCTGCGGATCGGGCCGGAGCGCGCGGTGCTGAGCGGGATGGCCGTGCTAGGCCCGGCCGCCGTCGGCGCGGCGCTGCCCCTGCTGCAACCGATCGCCCTCGCCCGGGACACCCGGGCGGCGCTGCGCGAGCACCCCGCGCTGGTCGCCGAGGTCCGCGCGGAGGTGCTGCGCAGCCTGCCGCAGGCGCCGGCCGAGCCGGTCCGGCTGGAGCGGCTGAGGCCGCGCACCCTGATCACCGTGGTGGCCGGGATGCTGGCCGGCTTCCTGCTGCTGAAGGAGCTCTTCAGCGGCAGCAACCCGATCACCGTGCTGGCCGGGGCCGACCCGCTGTGGCTGGCGGCGGCCGCGCTGGCCTCCGCCGCCAGCTATCCGGCCGCCACCCTCGGCTTCATCGGCTTCGTCCCGGAGCGGCTGAAGTTCGGCCGGGCCCTGATGACGCAGGTGGCCGGGTCGTTCGTGAAGCTGGTGTCGCCCGGCGCGGTCGGCGGGGTGGCGCTGAACACACGCTTCCTGCAGCGCAGCGGCATCCCGACCGCCCAGGCGCTGTCCAGCGTCGGCGCCGCCCACCTGCTCGGCCTGATGTTGCACCTGCTCCAGGTCGCCTGCTTCGCCTGGCTGCTGGGGCGCGGCACGCAGACCGAGATGCCCGACCCGGCCGTGATGGCGGTGATCCTGTCCGGTCTCGGCCTGCTGCTGCTCTGGGTGGTGGCGGTGCCCCGGCTGCGCCGCCGGCTCCAGGCCCTGCTGCGGCCGCTGCGTGCCGAGGTGCTGCCGCGGCTGCTCGACCTGCTCCAGCAGCCGGGCAAGCTGGCGGCCGGGCTGGCCGGGCAGCTGCTGGTCTCGGTGATGTTCGTGACCTGCCTGTACTGCTGCGCGCGGGCGATCGGGCAGAGCCCGCAGTTCGCGGCGGCCGGTTTCTCCTTCATGGCCGGCAACGCGGTCGGCTCGGCCGTGCCGACCCCGGGCGGGGTCGGCGGGGTCGAGGCCCTCCTGCAGCAGCTGCTGGTCGGCACCACCGGCATGGACATGGGCACGGCGCTGGCCGTCGTGGTGCTGTACCGGCTGCTCACCTTCCTGCTGCCGGTGCTGCCCGGCTGGGCCGCGTTCGCGTGGCTGCAGCGGCGCAAGGCGCTCTGAGCACCGGCGGGTCGCGGCGGCGGGGCGGTCAGACCCGGTACTCGTCCTCGTCCAGGTCGACCTCGCGGACCTGCTCGACGGCGTCGCCGTCGTCGGAGTCCCCGGCCCCCAGCGCGCGGCGCTCACTCAGCAGTTCGAGGTCGTCGCCGAGGTGGTCGGCCACCTCGCGCTCCTCGTCGTCCGCCTCGACGACCACCGGCGATTCCTCGTCGAAGTCCTCCGGGAATTCGGGGCTCTCAGGATTCTGGGGCATGTCGCCAGTATCCGCCGCCGGCCGGCGCTTGGCACGGTGCACAGCGGCGGTCGGCGTGTTGCCCGCCCGCCCGCCGGCGCCCGGTGGCACCCGCCCTCACGCCGCCGGTTCGAGCACCTTGCGGGTGATCCGTTCGGCCACGGCGGCGACCAGGTTCCGCGAACGGCGCGGCGCCAGGTGGGCGGCGAGCAGGTTGCTCAGGCCGGGCGTGACGTACGGGCGGTCACGGTCCAGGGCCCGCAGCGCGGCGCGGACCACCGTCGCGGGGGTGGCCATCCGGCCGGCGACGGCCGCCCTGCGGGTGCCGATCGCCTCGAAGAAGCCGGTCTCCACCGGGCCGGGGCACAGGGCCAGCACCCGCACCCCGCGCCGCCGGTACTCGTGCCGCAGGGCGAGGCTGAAGTTCAGCACGAAGCTCTTGGTCGACGCGTAGACGGCGAAGTAGGGCGAGGGCTGGAAGGCCGCCACCGAGGCCACGTTGACCACCGCGCCGGAGCCGCGGGCGAGCATCCCGGGCAGCAGGGCGTGCGCGAGGTCGACCGGGGCCACCACGTTGACCATCAGCTGCTCGTGGTCGCGGGCGGCGGCCGTCTCCTCGAAGCGTCCGCAGGTGCCGAACCCGGCGTTGTTGACCAGCAGGTCCACGGTGCGGCCCAGGGCGTCCAGCTCCGCGGCGATCAGCCGGGCCGCGCCGGGCTCGGCGAGGTCCTGGACCACCACGTCGACCCGGACACCGTGGGCGAGACGCAGGTCGGCGGCGAGCGCCCGCAGGCGGTCGGCGGAGCGCGCGGTGAGGACCAGGTCGTGACCGCGGGCGGCGAGCTGGGCGGCGAACTCCGCGCCGAGGCCGGACGAGGCACCGGTGACGAGGGCGGTGGGCATGGCGGGGCTCCTTGGGGTCGGTCGGGCCGACAGCGACAGCAACTGATACAGAACAGTAGCTTTTTCTCGGGAAACCGCAACAGCACTGTCGCAGTTATTGGGCGAACCGATGCTCAGCTGTATCGTCTGTCCGAGAGCGGACCGGGAGGCACGGATGAGCGGCACGACGGCGGGGCGACCGCTGCGCGCGGACGCGGAACGCAGCGTGCGGGCCATCCTGGCGGCCGCCGAACGCGTCCTGGCGGCCAATCCGGCCGCCTCCGTGGAGCAGATCGCCGAGGCCTCCGGCGTCGCCCGGACCACCGTGCACCGCCGCTTCGCCAACCGGCAGGCCCTGGTCGACGCGCTCGCCGCCTCCGCCGTGCGGCAACTGGCCACCGCCATCGAGGAGAGCCGCCCGGACTCCTCACCGGCCCTGGTCGTGATGCACCGGGCCACCGCCAACGTGATCCGGGTGAAGGGCGCCTGGAGCTTCGCGCTCAACCTGCCCGCCCGGGAAGGCGGCGAGGCCGCCGCCGGCTGGGCCGAGATCGACCGGCGATGCCTCGAACTGCTCGCCAAGGCGCAGGCGGAGGGCGTGATCGACCCCGCGGCCGACCTCCCCTGGGTGGCCCGGGTCTACTACGCGCTGCTCGGCGAGGCCGTCCACGGACGGCCCGAGGGCGAGGAGGTCGACCCGGAGGCGCTCGCCGCACGGATCGTCGACACCCTGCTGCACGGCGCCGGGCCGCGCCGGTAGCCCCCCGACCGCCCTCAGTCGCTGTTCTGCTGCCGCTCCGCGCCGGTGTCGAAGTAGGAGTCCAGGTAGTCGTCGGGCTCCAGCGGGCTCTCCCGCAGGAGCGAGAACACCTCCGCCCCGGAGCCGGGCCGGTCGAACATCCGGTACGCCTGCGCGATGGCCAGGTACTCGAAACCGCCCCCGGCCGCGTACTCCCCGGCCTCGGCCTCGGCCAGCTCGATCGCCCGGTCGATCGAATCGGCGTACCAGAGCGTGATCCGCTCCTCGTACGCCTGCGGCCGGCTGTCCCAGCGGAACACGCACCGCACCCCGTACCAGCCGAACCCGTCCTCGTCCGCCATGCCGCCGCCCTCCCGCGCAGATCGGCGAAGCCTAGCCGGAACGGATCCGGGGCCGCCCGTCAGCGCTGCGTCCCGATCGGGGGCCGCCGCTGCTCACCGAGCCTGGCCAGCAGGGCGACGAACCTCCGGAACGCGCTCTGGCAGGTCGCGTAGCGCTCGTACGCGCGATGCGAGCGCACCAGCACGGCGCCCCGCGGCCCGTGCACCGTCCACACCCAGCCGAGCCCCTCGCGGACGTGGGTGATCCGGGCCGCCAGGACGGGCCCCGCCGCGACCAGGGCGGCGAAGGCCCGCTCGGAGTCGGCCGCCGACTCGTACACCGGCGGGGAGGCCGCGACCATCCGCCCGTTGGGGGCCTTCAACTGCCACCGGAAGCGGCCCCCGACGGCGTGGTCCGACTGCAGGCCCTCCCAGCGCGCCGGCCCCGCGCCGCCGTGCCGATCGAACGCCGGACCATCCACTGCCGCCCCCGGAGGTCGAGGCCCCACGGGCCGCTCGGCGCGGGACCGCTCCCGAACGGCCGTGGCGCAGGCGAGGACCAGGTGTGAAGTCATGACCGAACGCGTCAAAGCTACGTGTGCACACCTGGCACCGGAAGCGTGATCGGGCCGTCGGCGCGCATCTTCCCCGGGAAGTTCCCCCGCGTTAATCCGTCCGACCACCGGCCTCCTCCCGATCCGCCCACCGCCAGTCAACTCGCCGACGGCGACACGGCTTTGGCCACATCGAGTGACCTCCCGGCGGACACGCCGAGCGGGCCCGGGGGCCGCTGCCAGGATCGTGGCCGCACCCCCGCTCCCCCTCCCGTTCCCCTCTCCCGTTCCCCCTCCCCCGGTCCGCGCGACCACCCGCGCGGCCGCCCCCACCCGAGGAGCTCCGTGACCGAAGAGACCGACCGGACGGTCCCGCCCGGACCGAGCCGGAACCGCCCCGCCGACGACCGCACCGCCGACAGCCGCCCCGCCGACGACCGCACCGCCGAGAGCGGCCCCGCCGACGACCGTCCCGACGAGAGCCTCCGGCTGCAGTTCCCGAGCGAACGCCGGATCCACACCCAGCGGCCGATGTCGGTGGCCGCCATGAGCCGCCGGCTGCCCCAACTCGTCCGCCGGGCCTTCGCCCTGGCCTGGCGGGTCGACCGCACCTCCACCGTCCTGCTGCTCCTCCTCCAGGCCCTGTCCGGCGTCCTCGGGGCCGTCGCCCTGATCGCCACCACCGCGACCATCGGTCTGGTCGCCACCGGCCGGATCGCCGACCACTTCGGCCGGGCCGTGCCCTCCCTCGCCGTGCTCGGCCTGGCCACCGGCCTGCGGGCGCTGGCCGGGATCGCGATCACCGGACTGTCCGAGCGGCTGGCCCCCCGGATCGGCCGCGAGGGCGAACTGACCCTGCTGGAGGCCGCCACCTCCGCCGAACTGGCCGCCTACGACACCCCCGGCTACAACGACAAGTGGGACGCCGCCGACCGCGGCGCCGACGTCTCCAAGGAACTGATCGGGGACGCCCAGAACCTGATCGCCTCCGCCGTGTCGCTGCTCGCCGCCGCCTCCGTGCTGACCGTGCTGCACCCCCTGCTGCTGCCCTTCCTGGTGGCCGCCTCGGTGCCCTCCGGCCTGGCCGCCGTCCGCTCCGCCCGGGTGCACTACCTCGGCATGCTCGCCACCTTGGAGGACCGCCGGCTGCTCGGACTGCTCCGCTGGTTCCTGGTCGACAAGACCACCGCCGACCAGGTCCGGTCCGACACCGTCGCGGACTTCCTGATCGGCCGCTACCGCGAGGCCGGCGCCCGGATCGACCGGACCACCGACGAGGCCGCCTGGCGGGCCGCCCGGATCACCCTGGTCGGCGCCCTGGCCGCCGGACTCGCCTCGCTGACCGTCTGGGCCGTCCTGGTGTGGCTGCTCACCACCGGCCGGATGGGCGTCGCCGCGGCCGGCACCGCCGTCATCGGCCTGCGCACCGCCGCCACCGGGCTGCAGGGCATCGTCGGCTTCGGCGCCCGGCTCTACCGGCTCGGCCTGTACCTGGACGACTGGGCCGAGTTCGTCGAGCTCGCGGGCGGCCACCGGATCGACCGCGGCACGGTCCGTCCGGACGGCCCCGCGCAGGTCGAGGTCCGGGACGTCTCCTACACCTACCCGGGCGCGGACCGGCCCGCACTGGACGGCGTGTCACTGCGGCTGGCCCGCGGCGAGATCGTCGCCCTGATCGGCGAGAACGGCTCCGGCAAGACCACCCTGATGAAGTGCCTGGCCGCCCTCAACCTGCCGCACGGCGGCGAGGTGCTCTGGGACGGGGTGCCCACCCGCGCGCTGGACGCCCGGGCCGCCTGGCGGCGCACCGCCGTCGTCCCGCAGGAGTTCGCCCGCTGGCCGCTCACCGCACGGGACAACATCCAGCTCGGTCAGTCGCTGCGCGGCGGCGACGAGGCCGTGCTGCGCGCCGCCGCCCTGTGCGGGGCGGACGAGGTGATCGGCGGGCTGCGGTCCGGGCTGGACACCCTGCTGGCCAGGGAGTGGTGGGGCGGCGTCGAGCTGAGCAGCGGTCAGTGGCAGCGGATCGCGGTCGCCCGGGCGCTGCACCGCGAGGCCGGCCTGCTGGTCCTGGACGAGCCCACCTCCGACCTCGACGCCCGGGTCGAGCACCGGATCTTCCACAGCCTGCGCGCCCTCGCCCGGGACCGGGCGATCATCCTGGTCACCCACAACCTGATCAACGCCGCGGTGGCCGACCGGATCGTGGTGATGCGCGCCGGCCGGATCGTCCAGACCGGCAGCTACCCCCAACTCACCTCCGAGCCGGGCCTGTTCCGCGAGCTGTGGCTGCTCCAGCGCGACCGGGGCCGGCTCCCCGTCCAGCGGACCACCGGCGAGGACTGACCCCGCCCCGGGGCCGTCGCCCCGGGACGGTCCGGCCCGGGGCGCCGGCGGCACCGCTCCCACCCCGTCAGACGTTCGAGCGCACTGGCCTAGGCTGTCCCGCATGGTGATGCAATCCGCTAGACGCCGTCGACTGCTGGTCGCCCTCGTCGCCTTCGTCGTTTCCGCGGGCGCGACGATCATGGCTGCCGATTCCTCACCCACGACACCCTCGGACGTGCCGGAGTCCGCACCGCTGGTCGCCGTCTCCAACGCCCCGCAACAGGGCACGGAGAAGCTGCACATCGGCGTCGCCTACGGGGACACCCTCACCTGGAAGTCGGACCTCGGGCTGGCGTCCGGGCTGGACGACGCGGTCGCCCTGGGCGCCAAGTGGGTCCGGGTGGACCTCTCCTGGCGGGACATCCAGCCGGACAACCCGAAGAACTTCAACTGGCCGCGGTTCGACCGGGTCGTCAAGGCCGCCCACGAGCGCGGGCTGGCGGTCCTCCCGACGATCGGCTTCACGCCCGCCTGGGCGCAGCGCAGCGGCTGCGCGCGGGACGACTCCTCCTGCGCCCCGGCCGACGTCGACAAGTTCGCAGCCTTCGCCAAGGACGCGGCCAAGCGGTACGCCCCGCTCGGCATCCACACCTGGGAGATCTGGAACGAGCCGAACATCCCGTTCTGGGCCCCCAAGCCCGACCCCGCCGCGTACACCGAACTGCTGAAGGCCACCAGCAAGGCGATCCGCGGCGCCGACCCGCAGGCGTACCTGCTGATGGGCGGCCTCGCCGCGGTCGGCACCGACCCGGCCAAGGGCTACGTCTCGCACACCGAGTTCCTGACCGAGGTCGCCAAACTGGGCGGCAACCGCCTGGTGGACGCGGTGGCGTACCACCCGTACACGTACCCGTACCTGCCCAGCGCGAAGACCGACTTCGGGACGGCCTTCGAGGACATCAGCAGTGCCAAGGACAACCTGATGGCCGTGCTGGAGAAGTACGGCACCCCCGGCATGCCGATCTGGCTCACCGAGACCGGCGCGGCCACCAACGGCCCGGGCCAGGCCAGCGACGGCAAGACCATCCCGCCGAACACCACCCACGTCACCGAGGGCTTCCAGGCCGAGATCGCCACCGACACGGTGCCGGCCGCGGCGGCCAACCCGCACGTGGCCGCGGTGTTCTGGTTCGAGGACCAGGACAGCGGCACCGACAAGGACAAGGGCCAGCGCTCCAAGTTCTACGGGCTGCGCCGCTACGACGGCACGCCGAAGCCGGCGTTCGCCGCGCTCAGGACCTCCATCGCGGCCTACGCGCGCCAGCAGCAGCACTGAGCCGCGCTCAGCGGCCCGGCAGCGACCTGAGCACCGTGAGGTAGCGCTCCATCAGGCCGTCCCAGGCGTAGCGCTCCTCGACCCGGCGGCGGCCGGCGGCGCCGATCCGGTCGGCCAGTTCACCGTCCGTCAGGACGCTCCGGCAGGCGGCGGCCAGCGCGTCGTGGTCCCCCGGCGGCACCAGCAGGCCCGACTCGCCGTCGGCTCCCAGCACGTACGGGATCCCGCCGACCGCGGAGCCGACCACGGGCGTGCCGCAGGCCATCGCCTCGACCAGCGCCATGCCGAAGGACTCGGCCTCGGTACGGGAAGGCAGCACCAGGAGGGCCGCCGTGCGCACCGCCTCGACCAGCGCGGCGCCGGTCAGTTCGCCGGCCGCCTCGACCCGGTCCGCGATGCCGAGCTCCGTCGCCAGCCCGAGCAGGTCGGGCAGCGCGTCCCCGCCACCCACCAGCCGCAGCCGGGCGCCGGGCAGGTCGGCCAGCCCGGCGAACGCCCGGACCAGGACGTCCACGCCCTTCCAGGCGGAGGAACGGTCCAGCCGCCCGACGTACAGCACGGTCCGCGGGCGCCCGGAGGGCGGTGCGCCGGGGGTGAACCGCGCGGTGTCGACGCCGGGGGTGATCTCCGTCGTGTGCCGGTGGCCGGTGGCCAGCGACACCGGGGAGACCGCGACCAGGGCCCGGGCCCGGGCGAACACCCGGGGCAGGACGTGCCGCTCGTACCCCCCGATCAGCCGGTCGGCCGCACCGCTCCCGGGCGCACCCTTGTGCATCGATCCGGCGTGGTAGGTCAGCACGGCGGGCCGGCGCCCCGAGAACGCGACCGCGAGGTCGGCCAGCCCCGGCACCGGCGCGTGCGCGTTCACCAGCTCCGCCCCGGTCCGGCGCAGCCAGCGGCGCAGCTGGAACGGCCAGAGCGGGCTGAGCGGCGTGTTCGACAACCGCAGCCAGACACCCAGCCGGACGACCTGCACGCCGTCCTCGGTGGTCACCGTGGTGCGCAGGCCGGAGGGGGCCGTGGTGATGACGACCGGTCGCAGGTCGGGGGCGTCGGCCAGCGCCCGCGCCACCCGCGCCGCGTAGTTCTCCACCCCGCCGACCTTCGGCGGGTAGTAGGGCGCGACCACCGCCACGGTGCGCCGCGCCGCGCGGTCCGCACTCATGCCGCCGCCTTCAGCAGTTCGCTGAAGCGCTCGGCGTCCCGGACGTACCCGGGCATCCGGTCGCGGAGCACGGCGCGGTACTCCGGCGGGTCGGCGCGCAGGGCCGACACCAGGTCCCACAGCCGCTCGTCGGTCACCTGATCGATCGGCAGCACCCACCGGGCCAGGCCGAGGTCGGCCATGATGCCGCGGGTCTTGTGCTCGTACTCGATCGCGACGCAGGGCACGCCACTGGTCAGCGAGAAGATCACCGAGTGGAAGCGGGTGCCGATCAGCATCGAGCACTCGTTGTAGAGGCCCTTGAGGTCCCGGTAGTCGACGCGCTCCTCGATCCGCAGCGGCGAGCTCCGGCAGTACCCGGCGATCCGCCGTTCGACGATCCGGTCGTCGTCGCCCAGGTAGTCCGTGGTCACCTGGGGGATCAGCACCACCCGCGCACCGTCCGACCGGAGCCGGTCGATGGTGGCGGCCAGCGCCCGCTCGTAGCGTTCCTGGGCCGCCGGGGCCAGCCAGCGGCGCGCGGTGATCCCGACCAGCGGCTGCTCCGCGCCGACCCCGAGCCGCGCGCGCCAACCCTGCTCGACCACCGGGTCGAAGGCGAAGCCGGCGTCGACGGCCCGCTCCACCCGGCCGGCCGGCACGCCGCACTCCGCCAGCAGCCCGACGCTGACGTCCTCCCGCGCGAGCACCAGGGCCGCCCGGCGCAGCACCCGGCCGACCAGCCATCGCTGGGCCCGGCCGGGGAACGGCCCGAAGGACTGCGGGGCGAACACCACCGGCACCCCGGCCTGCTGGGCGAGCAGCGCGGGCAGCAGGACGAAGAAGACGTTCTGGTAGCCGTCCAGGCCGGGCCTGGCCAGCAGGTAGCCGCCGCCCATCGAGACCACCAGGTCGGCCTGCGCGACCGCCTCGGCCTCCCGGCGCGCCTCGGCCGGCAGCAGCCGCAGCAGCGGCCGGGCGAGCGCCCGGGGCAGCAGCAGGGCGACCACCGTCAGGACGGCGACCACCAGCCGCCGCAGCAGCCGGCGCGGCAGCGGGACGCCGCCGTCGGCGACGTGGCGGCGGATCGAGCCCAGGTTGGCCACGCCCTCGAACGACGGGTGGACGGCCGCGTCCTCCATGCCGGCGATGCTCACCGCGGCATCCGGGAAGGCCTCCCCGACTTGCCGCAGGCAGACCGAGAGCAGGGCGGCGTCGCCCGCGTTCTCGCGCACGTACGCGTTGATGACCACGATCTTCATCAGTGGGGTCCCTCGGCTCGGATCGGTCCTGGTTCACGGTGGACGGGGTACGGCGCCGCACCCGGCGGCGGGGTGCCCCACGGCGGGCCGGGCGGCGCCTGCGCCGGTGGGGCCGTCCGCGGCCCGGGCGGGGTGTGCGTCGCCGGCCAGGCCTGCGGGACGGGTCCGGCCAGTGGGACGGATCCGGCCGGCGGGACCGGCGGGGGCCGGAACGTGGGCGGCGGCGCGGCGGCGGTCCGACGGCCGATCAGGGCCACCGCGGCGTAGAGCCCCGAGGCCAGGTTGCCCGCGCCCCAGGCCCAGCCCAGCCAGACCAGCCCGCGCGGCGCCCACAGCGCCGCCAGGCCGATGGTGACCACCGCGTAGACGACGTTGCTGAGGATCAGGTGCTTCATCCGCCGGGCCAGCTTGAGCGCGAAGCTCGCCCAGGTGTTCAGGGCGACCGCGAGGGCGCCGCAGGCCAGCACCACCAGCAGGCCGTGCGCACGCGTCGCGTACCCGCCGCCGAACATCCGCAGCAGCAGCCCGCTGCCCAGCGCGACCACCACGACGGCCGGCAGCTGCACCGCGGCGATGATCCGGGCCGAGCGCCTGAGCAGCTCCGCGAACCGCGACTCGTCGAAGGAGACCTCGGCGAACAGCGCCTCCCCCACGGCCGTGGAGACGGCGTTGAGCAGCCCGGCTATCTGGAAGGCCACGAAGTAGTAGCCGGCCGAGGCCGCGCCCAGCTCGTGCAGGACGATCAGCGGGGTGGCCATCAGCGGGACCAGGTTGAGCAGGCTGGAGACGTAACTGGCCACCGAGAACCGCAGCTGCTCCCGCAGCCGGGTGCCGCGGGTCCGGAAGTCGAACCGGAAGCCGAGCCTGCGCCGCATCAGGAACAGCGAGGCCAGGACGGCGACCAGGTAGCCGCCGCCGGTGGCGCCCACGATGCCGACCGAACCGAAGGCGACCAGACCGACCGGGAGCGCGAGCTTGACGAGGCCCTGGAGCAGCCCGTCCACGATCACGTTGTACTGCGGCATCCGGGCGCTGATGAAGACCGAGTCGGTCAGCAGGTTGACGGCGGCGCAGGCGCAGCAGAGCACGAAGCCGACCGCCGCCACCGGGTGGTCCCGGACGAAGAGCAGCTTCTCCCCGTAGAGCGGCAGCCCGAGCAGGTAGACCGTGCCGGCCGCGCAGGCGACGGCGCCCACCAGTGCGATCGACTGGGTGACCTGGGCGTTGCGGGCGAAGGCCGGTGCCGGGAACCGGATCAGGGTGCTGTTCAGCCCGAACAGGCTCAGGTAGGCGAGCAGTGAGGTGGCCGAGATCAGCGAGGTCGCCATGCCGACCTGCTCCGGCGTGTAGAACCGGGCGACGACGACCCAGAAGAGGAAGCCGAGCGCCGCCGTGACCACGGTGGAGGCCAGCAGGAAGAAGGAGCTGCGGTACACCTGGTCCGGCGGGCGGGCGTGCCTGGCGCCACGGGCGTCGGCCTGGGCGGCGGCCGGTCTACCGGTGGCGGGTCTGCCGCCGGGCGCGCCCCGGTGCCTAGCCACGGCGTCGGCGGACGCGAACGCCGGTGCGGGCGGGCGGGTTCATCCCGCCTCCGCCGGCCGCGCCTGACGGTAGTACTCCACCAGCGCGCTCACGTGTTCCTCCCAGGCGAACGCGGTCGTCGCGTGCTCGCGGGCGGTGCGGCCCATCCGCTCGCGCAGCGGCCGGTCCGCCGCCAGGCGGGCCAGCGCCCCGCGCAGGGCGTCGGGCCGCCGCGGCACCAGCATGGCCCGGGAGTCGTCCAGCCGGTAGGGCGCGTAGCCGGGATCGTCGGTGGTGACCACGGGCAGGCCCGAGGCCATCGCCTCCTGGACGGTCAGCGGGAACCCCTCGGCCGTCGACGGGAGGGCGAACACGTCACAGGCACGGTAGAGCTCGGCGACCTCCGCGGCCGGCAGCGCGCCGAGGTGGTGCACGCCCGGCCGTCCGGCGAGGGCCTGCGCGTCGCCGTCCCCCGCGAGGACCAGGTCGTACCCGTCCGCCGGGTCGTGGGCGGCGAGCAGCAGGTCGTAGCCCTTCTTCGGCACCAGCCGACCGACGAACAGCACCAGGTTCCGGTCCGCGGGCAGGCCGAACCGGGCCCGCGCCCTCGCGCGCTCCGCCGCGCCGGCCGGGCGGAACAGCTCGCAGTCCACGCCGTTCGCCAGGTGCACGGCCCGCTCGGGACGCGCGCCGTGACCCCGGACGAAGTCCGCGACCGAGGCGTTCAGGGTGATCACCCGGCGGGCGCGCCGCAGCAGGGCCCGGCCCGCCACCGCATACACGGCCCGCTGCACGCCGCGGACCAGGGCGGACGGGTGCTGCACCATGGCGACGTGCTGCGTCAGCAGGTGCGGGGTGCGGGTCAGCACGGCGGCCAGGCCGGCCGTCCACGAGGTCAGGTAGAGGCAGTCGTGCAGGTGGACCACGTCGGCCCAGCGGGCCCAGCGCAGGGCGGTCGGGAGCACCGTGGGCGCGAGCACCGGGAACGGTACGCCGGCCCGCTCCGCGCCGTTCCAGGCGGCGACCCGCACCACCCGCACGCCGTCCTCCTCGTGCACCCCGCCGCGCTCGCCGCTGGTCAGGACGGTCACCTCGACACCGCGCGCGGCCAGGTGCCGGGCCTCCTCGCGGACGACGTTCTCGATCCCCCCGACGTGCGGCGGGTAGTAGTGGCTGACGAGCAGGACCCTCAGGCGTCGCTCGGGTGCGCTCATCGGTAGATCCCCGCTCCCTCGCTGCTGTAGATCTGGTTCTTGGTGGCGTCCAGCAGCGGTACCGGATAACGGTAGGTGACCAGGTCGCCGCGGTAGAAGATGGTCACCTGGTCCTTCTGCACGGTGGTGGTGCCGAGCAGGACGTAGGAGTTGCTGCGGACGAGCGTCGGGAAGATGTCGCCCTGCGCCGGACCGGTGATCAGGGTCTGGAGCCGGCTGAAACTGTAGCGGTCGGTCTGCAGCAGCTGGCTCTTGTCGGAGGCGATCTGCCGTTCGAGCCAGAGCGTCGCCTGCCGCTCCTCCGGGTGCGGGTAGTAGATGTCGTAGTACTGGCCCGAGTTGCTGAGCTGCAGCTGCGCCGGATAGCCGCCGAGCACCTTCGGCACGACACCGGTGAGGTCGAGGAAGAGCGACGTCGTCAGGACGCAGGCGAGCGGCACCGTCCGGCGCCCGGCCCAGCGCAGCGCCCAGAGGGTGCCGGCGGCGACGAACGGGGCGAAGAAGAACAGCCCCTGCTGGAAGGCCCGGAGCACGCTGTAGTCCACCGACAGCTGCGGCAGGAGGGTGAAGAGGCCGATCATGCCGAGTGCGCCGACGGTCAGGGTGACCTGGTCGCGCAGCGGCCGGAAGGCCTTGCGGCGTCCGCGGACCACCACCACGAAGCCGACCAGCACGAGCAGTTGGAGCAGCAGCGCGGCGCCCTGCCGCAGCATCCCGTTCAGGCCCGGCACGCTCAGCCCGGTGGCGTCCAGCGCCCGGCCGGCCGCGGTGAGCGGCAGGTTCTGCTGGGTCGTCACCGGCGTCTTGTACGGGTCGACCGACTTCAGCGGGAGGTAGTCCCCCGCCGCCCGGCGCTCCGCGGTGTGGTCCACGCTCTCCCGGCGGTACTCGTCCAGCCGCTCGGACGGGCTCGCCTTCGCCCCGCCGAAGAGGCTGTACGAGGTGTCCGAGGAGCCGCCCTTGGCCTGCCCGGGGTGGAGCAGGTTCTGCGCCACCGTGCCCAGCGTGCTGCGCAGCTGCCCGCCGGTGTGCGTCACCGGACCGGCCCACACCAGGGCCACCACCGCCGGCACGACCACCATCCACCAGGTCAGGAAGGTCGGCGCGGAGGCCTGGTGGCTGCGCCGGCGGGCGCCGCGGCGACCGGTGCGCGAGACCAGCCGCCAGACCAGGTCGGTGGCGAACGCCAGCCCGAGCGTGCCCACCACCACGTACGTGGTCGAGTAGTGCGAGAGCACGCAGCCGAGCAGCAGGACGCAGAACGCCAGCCGCCGGCCGAGCCGGGGCCGGCCGGAGTCGGTCAGCACCACCATCGCGCAGCCGAGCAGCAGGAACGCGATCTCCTGCCGGCCGAGGAAGGTCATGTCCGTGAAGAAGGTCGGGAAGACCATGAAGAAGACCGCCGACAGCAGCGCCACGAACTGCGGCGCGACGTTGCGCACCGCCCGGTGCACCAGCACCGGCGTGAGCGCGAAGAGCAGCGGCAGCACCAGCTTGAACACGTAGATGTCGGGGATCGCGGTCAGCCGGACCACGCTGACGGGCAGCAGGGTGATGCTCAGACAGGCGTTGTAGGCGTCGGTGTAGGTCGACACGTCCCACAGCGAGCCGCCCAGCGTCAGCCGGAAGTACTCGTACTCGCGCTGGACGTCGTGGCCGTTGATGTACCAGCCGCGCAGCGAGTTCAGCAGCAGCAGCGCGGCGGACGCGACGTACAGCCCGGTCTCCAGGACCGGCACCGGGAACCGTCGCCGGCGCAGGACCAGCAGGGCCAGCAGGGCCGCGACGGCGATCAGCGCGAGCGTGCTGACCGTCCCGCCCAGGCCGTTGTTGAGCCGGACGGGCCCGGCCACCGACAGCACCAGGGCGAGCACCCCGAGGGCGGCCGCCGGCCCGACCCCGGGCGGCATCCGCCGGGGGCGGGGAGCCTCCCGTTCCTCCTCGGGGACGAACGCACCGATCACGAGGAGCGTCATGGCGGTGGCCCCCGCGAGCACCGTCCGGACGAGCGGGTGCGCGACCCCGAGCAGCGGCAGCACCGTGTTGACGGCGAGCGCCACCACGATGTCGGTGATGACCGCCAGGCCCACCGCGAGCATCAGGCTGCCGTCCCGGGTCGAGACCACCCGGGAGGCCACCCCGCGCCAGATCGCGACCGGCGCGCCGAACAGCAGCCACAGGCCGGCCGCGGTGGACACCACCCCGGGCAGGCCCGGGACCGCCTCCACCACGCAGGCGAGCGCGATGCTCAGCAGGATGCCGGGACGGCCCCGGAACACCTCCGGCAGGTTCATGCCCCGACCTCCGCGTAGACGCGCTCGACCCGTTCGCACACGGCTTCCCAGGAGTAGCCGGGCGCCGCCTCGGCGCTGCGCCGGGCGAGCCGGAGCCGCAGCGCGGGATCGCCGGCCAGGTCGTCGATCGCGGCGGCCAGCCGGGCCGGGTCGGGCTCGGCCAGCAGGCCGACCCCGTCGAGCAGTTCGATGTTGCCGGGCACGGCGGTGGCGACCACCGGCAGCGCCGCCGCCATCGCCTCCAACGCCGCCAGCGGCATGCCCTCCTTGTCCGAGGGCAGCACGAAGGCGTCGGCCTCGGCGTAGGCGCGCACCAGGTCGTCCCCGAGCAGTCCCCCGGAGAACTCCACGTCGGTGAGGCCCAGTCGGACGGCCGTCGCCTCCAGTTCCGCGCGCAGCTCGCCGTCGCCGACCACCCGCAGGTGCACCGGCTGCCGCAGCAGGCTCATCGCCGCCAACAGCCGCCCGACGTTCTTCTGCGGGCTGAGCCGGCCCACGAACAGCAGCCGCAGCGGGTGGTCCGCGCTCGCCCGGACCGGCATGAAGTAGCGCTCGCCGACACCGTTGGGCACGACGAACAGCCGCTCCGGACGGACCCGGTAGGTGTCCCGGACGAAGTCCGCCTGGGCCCGGGTCAGCACGATGACCGCGGCGGCCCGGCGCAGCACCCGGCCGAGGACGTGCTTCTTGTAGGCGGGCAGCAGCCGTCCGAGGCGGCCGGAGGCGTCCACGTCGAGATGGAAGTGCAGGACGTACGGCTGTCGCCGCAGCCCGGCCGTGAGGGCGACCAGCTCGGGCATCAGGGCGTGCGCGCAGTGCAGGTGGAGCACGGCGTCGCGCGGCGCGCGCAGCAGCGAGAGCGGCAGCCCCGGGGCGATCGCGGTGTGCGCCACCTCCACGGCCCGGTGGCGGCGGACCGACACGGAGCCCTCGACGGAGTGCCGGGGTGCGCCGCCGGCGCCGAGACCGGTCGTGACGACCCTGACCCGGTGCCGCCGTCCGAGCTGGTGCGAGAGCTGTTCCACGACGCGTTCGAGCCCGCCCAGATGGGGCGGGTAGTACGGGGTGACCTGCAGGACGGTGCGCATCAGACTTCCAGGGCGGTGGCTTCGCGGTCGGAACTCATTCGTGTGCCCCGGTGCCCGGGGCCTGCGGCTTTCCGAAGCGGAAGTGCAGCTTCTGCGGATGACCGACCAGCGACACCCGCACCATGCCGACCTCGGCCTTGGTCTGCACCCGGGCGACGGCCGGCACCGGCGCGCCCTCGTGGGGCTCCAGGGTCAGCACCGTGCTGGCGACGGCCTCGCCGCGCGGCGACTCCAGCACCACCCGGACCTGGTAGCTCTTGGTCCCGGTGCCCCGGTCGTTGAGGGCGACGGGCACGATCACGGTGCCCCCGTCGAAGCTGGGCGCGCTGGTGAAGTACAGCTCGGCGAAGCCGCTCGGCTGCTCGGTGAACGACTGCAGCAGCACCTCGCGGGTGGACGGCACCGACCAGAGGCCGGCCCCCAGGACGGCCGTCGCCGCGACCACCGCGGCGACGATCCGGGCACGCCGATCGGGCCCCCTTCGCCGCCTGCTGCGCTGCGCGGAGCCCGACCGGGCCGGAGCGGCCGGAGGCGTCCCGGAGCCCGGGTCGGCCTCGTCGAGCACCTCGCTCATGCGACCTCGTACTGGCCGGTGCGCGCGCCCTGCGTCGGCTGCTGCGACGCCGCGGGCGCCGCGGGCGGCGCGTACTGGCCGGGGATCGCCGTGCCGGCACCGCCCGCCGGGGCCTTGCGGAACCGGTGCTCGAAGAGCTGGCGCAGGTTGCCCATGCCGTCGGGCAGCGCCCGCAGCTTCACCTCGCCGCCGCGCTGCCGGTACTCGATGGGGACCTCCAGGAACCTGAAGCCCGCCAGCGTCGCCGCGTTCTTGATCTCCTGGGAGAAGGCCATCCCGGCGGACCGGACGTCCAGGCCGTGCCAGACGTAGCGCCGGAAGATCCACATTCCGGACTGGGAGTCGCGCAGACCGTTGCGGAAGAGCGTCCGGCTCAGGGTGGAGAGCGCGTGGTTCGCGACGAAGTGCGAGGGCTTCATCGCCGAGCGGTTCTCCCGGTGGAGTCGATCGGTCGTCATGAACTCGACGTCCCGGTCCACCAGGGTTCCGATCAGCTCCGGCAGCGCGTCGAACGGGTAGGTGCAGTCCGCGTCACCGGTGGCGATGACGTCACCGGTCGCCGCGTCGAACCCGGCCTGGTAGGCGTTGCCGTACCCGCGCTCCGGCTGGGACACCACCCGCGCTCCCAGGCTGCGCGCGACCTCCGCGGTGTCGTCCGTCGATGCGTTGTCGACCACCACCACCTCGGTGCGCCAGCCCGCCGCGGCGAGTTCGGCCACCGGCACCGAGTCCATCACCGCCGGCAGGTTTGATGCCTCGTTGAGCGCGGGAATGACGATCGACAGAGTATTCACGTGATTCCCCCAGGAGTGTGGCGGCTGCGGTTGGAGCCTGAGCTCTTCCCGCCCCCACCCGATCGGCGAGCGCGCGCCGAACGGCAAGACAGCCACAGCCCAAGGGGGGGCTGCGGCTCGGCGGGCAGAGCTCGGGCGGCGATTGTCAGCCGCTCACCCGTCAGATGATTGATCTGCGCGTTCGATTATGACGTATGGCGTGAGGTATCGCTGCAACATCACCCGCGACCCTAGTCGACCCCCGCGCCGCGCCACGGCGGCCGTAATCATCTCGTGACCACGGCCGCCGGGGCCTCAGCCGACCAGCCAGGAACCGGTCGGCTTGGCGTCCTGACCCGTGCCGCCACCCTTCAGGCTGGCCACCTGAGCGGGGGTCAGCGCCTGGTCCCAGACCAGGATGTGACCCAGCACACCGGCCCACGGATTGCCCCAGATGCCGTGGTGGCGGCTCCGGCCGAGCTGCAGCGGACCGGGCCCGGCCCAGATCGGCGCCGTCTTCGCGGTGGCGGCCAGCGTCTCGTTGACGTACAGCGAGATGGTCTGCTGGTCCTTGTCGTAGACACCGGTGAGCAGAGCCCACTGACGGACCGTGTTGGCGTTCTCCGCGAACACCTGGACGGTGGTGGCATCGGCGCCGCCGTCCGCGGTCTGCACCCGGAAGACCCACGACTTCTTGCCGTTGGAGTCGTCCCGGCCCAGCTCGAACGAGTGCGAGATGCCGTCACCCTCGCTCATCGCGACCCGGGAACCGTCCGGCGCCTCGTTGTACACCCACGCCGAGACGGTGAAGCTCTTGGTCACGTCGACGACCCGGTCCGCGGACTGCGCGAAGGAGTTGCCGTTGCTCCGCAGCCGGAGCACGTAACCGTCCTGCACCTTGCTCACCAGCGCGTCCGGGCCCAGCGCCAGGTGCGCCTGGCCGGAACGGTCGGCGAGCAGGTTCGGCTGGCCCGCCACCGTGGGCGAGTTCTGGTCGCCCGGTGCCCCGGAGCCCGACGCGGACACCGGAGCACTCGGCGACTCGGAGGCCACCGGCTTCGCCCCGCCGTCGCGCCGCTCGATGATCACCGTCCCGGCCACGACGCCGAGCACGCAGGCGACCACAACGATCCCGATCGTCAGCATCCGGCGCCGGCGACGGGTCTGGGCCTCACCGCGGTCCGCGAGCGCCTCCCAGTCCGGCGCGGCGACCGGCGGCGCGAACTGCTGCTGCGGGCCGGGCGGGAACGCCCCCTGCTGCGGGAACGGCGCCGCCGGCTGCTGGAACTGGGGCGGGAACTGACCCTGCGGCTGCGGATAGCCGTACCCGCTCTGCGGGTGCGGGTAGCCGTAACCCTCCTGCGGCTGCGGCTGCGGCTGCGGCTGCGGGTACCCGTACCCACCGCCCTGCCCGGCGGCACCCGCGGGCGCCGCCGCCCCCGGAGCCGCGTCCTGGCCCGGAACCTGACCCGCAACCCTCGGGTCGGGCATCGTGGGCTGGGTGTGCCGAGAGTCCTGCTCGGGGGCTGGGGCCCCGCCCGGGTGTTCCGTGCCGTCAGTCATAGACGGGATGCTAGAACATCGCACCCCGCACCCCCAGGGCGGATTCCGATAACGACATCAGATCGGAAGAATCCCAGCCGCGTTCTCCCGGACCGCCACCGACCAGCGCACTCCCTGACGCCCCGGCACCACCGACCACCCCCGCGCCCCACCCCGCCGCAGCCACCGGCCGCATTCCCACCACCGGCGCCCACCGGCCGGACGGAATTCCCGGTCAGGAAATACCGGCGGAATTCAGACCGCCACCCCGGGAACGTTCCGCAACCACCCTCAGGCACCGCGCACCGACCCACCCCACCCCACCGGCACCACCCGCCCCCCCGGGCGCCCGGCACACTTCCCCGCAGACCACCCACGACGCCCCCACCCGGCCCGCCCGGAACGCCAGCCCGACCACCATCGCGCTCCACCCGGTGAGCCCGGCCTGCTCCAGCCGACCGGTGCCACGGCCGCCCGCGACCGGCGCGGCGCCGTTCATCACCCAGGAACCCACCGAAGCCCGGACCGCCAAACACAAAGAACCCAGACCGGATGCCATCCAGCCTGGGTTCCACGCTGAGCCGCCTGCGGGATTCGAACCCGCGACCTACGCATTACGAGTGCGTTGCTCTGGCCAACTGAGCTAAGGCGGCACCGTCACCGGTCCTGTTCCCAGCCCCGGGGGGATGAGCGTCGCACCAACAACGCGGGTCAGTCTACACAGTTTCCGACGGTGATCCGTACCGGCCCCGGGTGCCCCGGCCTGGGCGGCCGGGGCCGTGGCCTCAGGCGGAGGCGACCGCGAGCTTGGCGGCGAACCCGGCGAACAGGACGGCGACGCCGCCGGTCAGCCCGGCGGAGAGCCGCTTGCGGCGGTGGAAGGCGGCGGCGACCTTGGTGCCGGTGAATATCAGCACGGACAGGTAGAGCAGGCTGAAGCCCTGGAGGATCCCGCCCAGCAGGGTGAAGGAGAGCACCGGCTGCCCGTACGAGGGGTCGACGAACTGGGTGAAGAAGGAGAGCAGGAAAATCAGTGCCTTGGGGTTCAGCAGGCTGATCGCCAGCGCCCGGCGGAAGGGCCGCTCGGTGTCGGTTCCGGCCGGGGCCGGTCCGCCGGCCGCCGCGTCGGCGGCCTCGGCCCCGCCGGCGGCGTTCGCCGCCACCGCCCGGCGCTCGCGCCAGAGGTCGCGGGCCGACCGGCACAGGTTGAAGCCGATCCACAGCAGGTAGCCGGCGCCGGCGAACTTCACCACCGCGAAGACCGCGGGGTTGGCCTTCACCAGCGAGGCGGCTCCCAGCGAGGTGAGGGCGATCAGCGTGAAGTCGCCGACGAAGACACCGGCAGCGGCCCGGTAGCCGGTGCGGACGCCCTTGCGGGCGGCCACGGAGAGGACGTACAGGGAGTTCGGGCCGGGCAGCAGGATGATCACCAGGGCGCCGAGGGTGTACGTCGCGAGGTCGTTGACTCCGAGCACGGATGCGCTCCTACGGCAGACGCGAGAACGAGGGGGCGCACCATGCTAACCAGAAGCACCGTCAAGCAGAAACGGTCATGACAGCACCGACCGGCCCCGGTTCCGCGGGCTCACTTGCTGCAGCGGGTCCCGTTCGCCGGGGCCTCGCCACCCAGCAGGTAACGGTTGACCGCCTCGTCGATGCAGTCGCTGCGCCGGCCGTACGCCGTGTGCCCGTCGCCCTCGTAGGTGAGCAGCCGCCCGGACTCCAGCTGCCCGGACAGCGACTGGGCCCACGCGTACGGCGTCGCCGGGTCACGGGTGGTGCCGACCACGACGATCGGGACGGACCCGGCGGCCCGGACGGTGTGCGGCGCACCGGTCGGCCGGACCGGCCAGTACGCGCAGCCCAGCGCCATCCACGCCATGTCCCGGCCGAACCGCGGCGCCACCTTCTCGAAGTCCGGCACCGCGGCCTGCGCCGCCGCCGGGTCGGCGAAGGCGGCCGGCAGGTCGAGGCAGTTGACCGCCATGTTGGCGAACATCAGGTTCGGGTACGAGCCGTCCGGCTCGCGTTCGAAGTAGCTGTCGGAGAGCTTGAGCAGCGCCGTCCCGTCGCCGGCCTCGGCGTCGCTGAGGGCGCTGCGCAGCTGGGACCAGAGGAACTCGGCGTACATGGCCTGGATCGTGCCGGTGGTGGCCTGCGACTCGGTGAGCGGCCGGCCCGAGTCGGTGGGCAGCGGCCGGCCGTCGATCTGCTGGAAGAGGGCCGCGAGCTGCCGGCCGGCCTCCTCCTCGGTGCGGCCGAGCGGGCAGTCCTCCCGCTTGACGCAGTCCTTGGCGAAGGCCGCCCAGGCGGTCTCGAAGCCCGCCGCCTGCCCCTTGTTCCCCCCGACGGCGTCCAGCGACGGGTCCATCGCGCCGTCCAGCACCATCCGGCCGACCCGGGCGGGGTAGAGCCCGGCGTAGGTGGCGCCGAGGAAGGTGCCGTAGGACTTGCCGAGGTAGCTGAGCCGCTCGTCGCCGAGCAGCCCGCGCAGCACGTCCATGTCGCGGGCCGCCTCGACGGTGCTCACGTGGCCGAGCACGGCGCCGGACCGCTGCCGGCAGCCGTCCGCGAACTCCTTGTCGGCGGCGACCAGGGCGTCGATCTCGGCCTGGTCGTCGGGGGTGATGTCGACGGCGGTGAAGGCGTCCATCCGCTCGCCGCTCAGACAGGTGACGGGGCTGGAGCGGCCGACCCCGCGCGGGTCCAGCCCGACCAGGTCGTACCTGGCCCGCAGGCCGGGGTCGAGGCTGCGGGCCGAGCCCTCCATGTACTCGACGGCCGAGCCGCCGGGCCCGCCGGGGTTGACCAGCAGCGAGCCGAGGTGGTCGGCGCCGCCGGTGCTCCGCAGCCGGGCGGCGGTGAGGGTGACGTCGCCGGCGGCCGGGTCCGCGTAGTCGAGCGGGACCTTGAAGGTGGTGCACTCGAACTCGCCGTCGCAGCTCTGCCAGCCGAGCTTCTGGGCGTAGTACCCGGCCAGGTTCTGCGGGATCTGCGCGGGGAGCGGCTCCAGTGGCGTCGCCGTGGTCGCGCCGGGAGCCACCGCGGCGGGGACGCGGCCGTCCGAGGAGGAGCTCGCGCCGTCGGCGGGCCCGGGCACGCCGCCGGTGGTGCATCCGGCCGCGAGCAGCAGGCTCACGGCGGCGGCCACGGGGGCGGACCTTCGCAGGGACGGCCTGGCAGCTCGCATGGTGGTGTCCCTCTCCTCGACCTCGCCGGCCCCGGTCGGCCTGCCGGGATCGCCGTCGGCCCCGGTCGGCCGCTGTCGACCTGACCGCTGTCGACGCCCCGACCGCTGTCGGCCTCATCCGGGCTGGTCACCCGCCGGCTGCCCCGAGCGTAGCGGGCGGGCCGGGTACCCGCCGGGTCACCGGCGGCCGGGCGGGGAACAGCACCCGGTCGCCGCACATCCGGTGGAAGCCCCGTTGGTCACCGGCTCGTACGCGGGCGGCTCAGGTGGGCTTGGACAGGGTCTCCGTCAGGTACTGCACCGCCACCCGCACCAGCCGCAGCCGCTCCCCCGCGGGCGCGAAGTCCTGAACGATGTCGGAGATCCGCACGTCGGCCCGGGCCGCCGGCCCCTTGCCCGCCCGCAGGGCGCTCTGCAGCTTGCGCGCGCTGGCCACGCCGTCGCCGTCGGCCTTGGCGGCGGCCAGCAGCAGGCGGGCGGCGGTGTTCTGCGGGGCCTCGGCCCCGGCCTGGGTGAGGGCGGGGGCGTCGTACCGGCCGGAGACCGCGGCGGCGGCACCGTACAGGTCCGGCCTGGTCAGACCGGCCGCGGCGGCGCACGGGGCGCCGCCGTCGAGGCCGAGCACGGCCCAGCCGGCGGGCCCGGCCGGCAGGGTGCGGAAGGCTCCGGTGACGGCGGTGCGCAGGGGCGCGTCGTCGGCGACCGCCTGCGGCGCGGCGGTGACCAGGTCGCAGGGGTGGCCGGTGCCGTTGGGCGCCTCGGGGGCCACCACCACGAACGGCTTGGCCTTGCCGAGCTGTACCGCGGACGCCACCCCCTCGAACACCTCGGGCCGCTCGACGTCGGCGGTCCGGCCCGCGGTGCCGGAGTGCAGCACGATCACCGGGAACGTCGCCGTCGGCTGCTCCTGGTACTGGGCCGGCAGCCAGACCCGTACCGTGCGGGGACGGCCGTCGGGCGCGGCCACCACCGCCTGGAGGAGTTCCCCGCCGGCCGGGTGGCCGACCGACTCGAAGCGGGTGACCACCGGCGGCAGCTCGGTGGTGGTCGGCCGGGCGCCGTCCGGCGCCGGCGGTGCCGCGGGGCGCGGCCCGGCGTCGGGCCCCGACTCCTCGGCCACGCTCCGGCTCGGCCGCCCGCCGAGGGCCACGGCGACGGCCAGCGCGGTCACGCAGATCACGCAGACCACGGCTGCACCCGCCCGCAGCAGCACCGGCCGCTGTTCGGCGGTGAGCTCGTACGTCTGCGCGGCCCTCAGGTCTCGCCAGCGCAGCAGGGCGGCCCGGGCCAGCCAGCCGGCGGCCAACGCCGAGATCACCAGGGGCACCATGAGGAGCGGACGGGGCATGGGCGCACCACCTCGGAGGGGGACCGGCCGCCGGTACCGCGGCGGACTCAGCCCTCAGGGTGCCCAACGCGCCGCCCCGGCGGGCCCGGGCCGTACGGGCGTCAGGCGACGTTCACTCGAACGAGCGAGCCCGGGAGGCGGGCGGCGGCAGCACCGGCACGGGCACCGCGACCCCCGCAGGAACCGCCGGAACGGCGGGCCGGAGCCGGCTCAGCCCGCCCGGAGCGCCACCGTCATCGCCTCGACGGCGAGCAGCGGGTCGACGTTGCGGTCGAGCGCGCGCCGGCACTGCAGGACGGCCTCGATCCGGCGCAGGGTCTGTTCGGGTGCCCCCGCCGCGGCGATCCTGCCGACGGCCGGGCGCTGGTCCTCGTTGGCCAGCGGCCCGGTGGCGCCGAACTGCACGGCGAGGACGTCGCGGTAGAAGCCGAGCAGGTCGTTCAGGGCGGTGCCGAGGGTCTCCCGGCGGGTCCGGGTGGCCCGGCTCTTCTGCCGCTTCTCCAGGTCCTTGACCGCGCCGGCCATCCCGCGGGGGGCGCGGCTGCCCTCGGCCGCGCCGTACGCGGCCTTGAGGTCACCGGTCTCCTTGGCGTCCTGGGTCTCGGCGAGCGCGTCGGCGTCGGCCTTGGCCGTGTCCACCAGCCGCTGCGCGGCGGTCAGGCATCCGCCCAGGTCGGCGACGTCCAGCGGGATCCGCAGGACGTCCGCGCGCCGGGCTCTGGCCTGGTCGTCCACGGCCAGTCGGCGGGACCGGTCGATGTCGCCCTGACCGGCCAGCGCCGCGATCCGCGCCGTCTCGGGTTCGACGCCGTCGCGGCGGACCAGCATGTCGGCCACCGCCTCGGCCGCCGGGGTGCGCAGCACCAGCAGGCGGCTGCGCGAGCGGATCGTCGGCAGCACGTCCTGGACGGAGGGGGCGCAGAGCATCCAGACCGTCCGGGGCGAGGGCTCCTCGACGCCCTTGAGCAGGGCGTTGGCCGCGGCCTCGGTGAGGCGGTGCGCGGCGTCGATCAGGATCACCGACCAGCGGCCGCCGGTCGGGTAGCTGGAGGCGCGCAGAACCAGGTCGCGCATGTCGCCGACGCCGATCGACAGCCCGTCGGTGCGGACGTACTTCACGTCGGCGTGGCTGCCGGCGAGGACGGTGTGGCAGCCGTCGCAGAACCCGCAGCCGGGAATGCCGCCGAGCTCCAGATCGGGGCTGGTGCACTGGAGCGATGCGGCGAAGGCCCTGGCCGCGGTGGTCTGTCCGGCCCCGGGTGGGCCGGTGAACAGCCAGGCGTGCGTCATCAGCGAGGCGTTCACCGCCGGATCGGCCGCGCCGCCGCGACCGGCCACCACCGTCGCCCGGGCGGCCCGGGCGGCCGCCTGCAACTGCTCCACCACCCGGTCCTGGCCGACCAGGTCGTCCCACACACTCACGCCGCGCTCCCTGCCGCCGACCCCGTCTGCCACCGAGCCTAACGTCCGCCCAGGACACCCCTCCCCCACCGGGCGCCGCCGGGAACGGGTCCGGCCCCGGGGCGGGTGCCCCGGGGCCGGACCTCGGCACTGTCCGTCGGACCGCTCGGCCCCCGGGACGCTCAGTCCTTGCGGCGCTTGCGGAACAGGCCGCGCTGCGCCTCGGGCTCGGACTGCTCGCCCGCGGGCTCCCACTGCGCCCACTCGTCGCGGGAGCCGAGGAGGGTGTCGGTGAGGCTCGGCAGGTCGTCCATCGGCGTCTCCTCGGCCCAGTCCGGGCGCGGGCGGGACTCGACGGCCGGGAGCTCCCGGGTGGTCTCCGGCTCCTCCGCGGGTGTCCGCGCGGGCTCGTCCCGCCACAGGCCCGGCGGCACCCGGTCCGACGCCGGACGGGCACCGGACGAGCCGGACGAAGCGGCCGACGGGCCCGCGGCGGCGGTCGGGGGCACCGGCGGCAGCACGGCCGTCTCGTCGGCGGCGGGCACCTTCGGCAGCACGGCGGTGGCGTCCGCCGCGGGCACCTTCGGCAGCACCGCGGTCTCGGCGACCGCCGGGGCGGACCTGCGGGCGGCCTCGGCGGCGGCCAGGACCGCCGCGCGGCGGGCCTCCTCCGAGATCTCCTGGGTGACGTCGGCCTCGTCGGCGGGCTCGGCCGCGGGCTCGGTCACCGGCTTGGTCACCGGCTTGGTCACCGGCTTGGTCGCGGGCTCGGCCGACACCTGCGGCAGCTCCGCCGTCACGGCCTCCGTCCTGGTCGCGGCGGCACGCTCGGCCTCGGCGACAGCGGCGGCACGCTCGGCGGCGGCTGCCGTGGCGGCTGCGGCCGCGGCCTCGGCCTCCGACTTCAGCCGGGCCTCCTCCGCGCGCTGCAGGGCCTCCTCGGCCCGGCGGCGCTGCTCGGCCCGCTGCAGCTCGCGCTGCCGCTGGATCTCGGCCTGGGCCGCGGCCTCCGCCTCCCGGCGCCTGCGCTCCTCGGCCTCGACGGCCAGCCGGGCCTGCTCGGCGGCCTCGCGCGCGGCCTGGGCCTCGGCGCGCAGCCGGGCCTCCTCCGCCTCCTTGAGCCGGGCCTCCTCGGCGGCCTTGCGGGCGGCCTCGGCGGCGACCCGCTCGGCCTCCAGCTCGGCGAGCCGGTCCTTCTCGGCCTGCTCGGCGCGCAGCTGCTCCAGCAGTTCCTGCCGCTTGCGCTCGGCCTCGGCCAGCTCGGCCTGCTTGCGCGTCTCCTCGGCGGCGCGCCGGGCGGCCTCCTCGCGGGCGAGACGCTCCTGCTCGGCCTTGGCGGCGCGCTCCTGGTCGGAGAGCGGCAGCTCCCGGTCGAGCCGGTGGCGGATCGCGGTGGTCACCAGGGCGGGCTGCTGGCTGCCGTCGACGACCAGGTAGCGGGACGGGTCGGCCGCGGCCAGGGCCAGGAACCCGGCCCGGACCCGCTGGTGGAACTCGGTGGGCTCGGACTCCAGCCGGTCCAGCGCCTCGGTGAAGCGCTCGCGCGCCGCGCCCGGGTCGACGTCCAGCACCACGGTGAGGTCGGGGACGAGTCCGCCGGTCGCCCAGCGCGAGATCCGGGCGACCTCGGTCGCGGCCAGGTCCCGGCCGGCGCCCTGGTAGGCGATCGAGGAGTCCATGTACCGGTCGGTGATCACCACGGCACCGCGGGCGAGCGCCGGGCGGATCACGTTCTCGACGTGCTCGGCGCGGTCGGCGGCGTAGATCAGCGCCTCGGCGCGGTGCGAGAGCCCGGTGTTGCCGACGTCCAGGACGAGCGCGCGCAGCCGCTGGCCGATCGGGCTGCCGCCGGGCTCGCGGGTCAGCACCACCTCGTGGCCCTTGCTGCGGATCCACTCCGCCAGGGCCTGCGACTGGGTGGACTTGCCGGCTCCGTCGCCGCCCTCCAGGGCGATGAAGAAGCCGGTGCCGGTGGTGCGGTGCGGGGCGACCGAGGTGGAGCCGCGCAGTGCCTGCACCAGCTCGCGGCCGAGCGGCACGCTGCCGCGCCGGTCGTCGGTCTTGAGCAGCACCACGGCGGCCAGCACCAGGGTGAGCAGGCCGGCGGTGGAGACGGCGAGCGCGGCGCCGCCGTGGATGAAGGTGAAGCTACCCGGGGTGACCCGGCCGTACTCGACCGCCCCGTAGGCGGCGGCGATCAGCGGCAGGCCGACCAGAGCGGCGGCCACCACGGCCCGCAGCACTGCGTACAGGTGCTCGGTGACCTTGGGCAGCCGCGACTCCTCGATCTCCTGGGCGAGCAGCGTACGGCCGGTGGCGATGACCACCCCGGCCGCCAACCCGGCCACCACGGTGAGCAGCAGCACCAGGACGAAGTCCAGCACCAGCCCGGCCAGGATCAGCGTGACGCCCTCGGTCAGCAGCGCCAGCGCGAGCAGCCGCCGCCGGGAGAGCGCGGGCAGGGTGGCCCGGGTCAGCCGGATGCCGAGGGCGGGCGCGCCGGCCGCGGCGAGCACCAGCAGGCCGTACCCGATCGGGCCGGCCCGGTGGTCGCCGGCGGTGAGCAGACCGAGGGCGCCGACGCCGGCCATCGTGGCGTAGGCGGCCGCGACCGCGAAGGTGAAGTAGGGGGCGGAGCCGGTACGGCCCTTACGCAGCGCGGAGCCGCCGGGGGCGGCGTCGACGGGCGCGCGCAGGCCCTGCAACGGGGAGTGCGGGGCGACCGGGCCGGCGGACGGCAGCTGCTGGAGGTAGATCAGCACGGCGGAGCCGGCGAACAGCAGCGCGGCGCCGAGGGCGGCCGCGGTCAGCTGGTTGGCCCGGAGCCAGTCGGAGCCGACGGCCGCGAAGACGTTGTTGAGCAGCGTGAACGCGACCAGCGCGGTCGCGGCGAGCGGGATGGTGGCCCAGCCGGTGCGGCCGTCCAGGGTCCGCACCGCGTCCAGGCTGGCGGGCGAGGGCCGCCGTTCGGCGGCCGGGGCGTACGGGTCGGCAGCGGGCAGCAGGCCGGGGACGGCCGCGGCCTTGCCGATCGTCCAGACCCGCTCGGCCGCGCCGGTCACGAAGACGGTGGCGAGCAGCGCCCAGACCGCGGAGTCGGCCGTCCAGGTGATCCACCAGGGGGCGAGGCCGATCAGCACGGCCCTCAGTGCATCGGCGCCGAACAGCGTCCAGCGGCCGTCCAGCCGGGCGACCAGCTTGTGCACCGGGCCCAGCAGCGCGGCACCGAAGAGCAGGGTGGCGAGCAACCGGGCGGCGAACACGGCGGCCAGCGCGAGCGCGAGCCGGCGGTAGCCCGTCCCGGAACCGAACTGGCCGCCCAGCGTCGCGGCGATCACCGTCAGCGGCGCCAGCACCAGCAGACCGAGCCGGTCCGCCGTCCCGCCGACCAGCTGCGCCGTCCACAGCCGGCGGTACGGGCGCAGCCGCAGCAGGGCGCGGGCCCGCTCGCCGGGTGTGCCGGCCGGGGCCACGGGTGGCAGGGCGTGCACGCCGGTGCGGTGGGTGGGCTGCTCCTCGCTCGTCATACCGTCAGGGTAGCGGTCGGGGCAGGCGCCAGTAGGGGGAGCGGCCTCCGTGGAACGCCTCATGACAGGGTTGTGACGCACCGCGGGCCCGCACCGTCGGTGCGGGCCCGCGATTCGAACGGGATCAGCTCTCCTCGGACTCCGAGGAGGCCCCGGCGGCAGCGGCTCCGGTGGCCGTGGCGGTCTTCTTGGCCGCCGTCTTCTTCGCGGCGGCGGTCTTGGCCGTCGTGGTCTTGGCGGTGGTCGTCTTCTTCGCCGCGGTCTTCTTCGCGGTGGTCTTCTTGGCCGCCGTCTTGGTGGCCGCCGCCTTCTTCGCGGGGGCCTTCTTGGCGGCCTTCTTCACCGGCCCGCGGGCCCGCTTCTCGGCCAGCAGTTCGTAGCCGCGCTCCGGCGTGATGGTCTCCACCTCGTCGTCCTTGCGGAGCGTCGCGTTGGTCTCGCCGTCCGTCACGTACGGGCCGAAGCGACCGTCCTTGACGACCACCGGCCGCTCGCTGACCGGGTCGTTGCCGAGCTCCTTGAGCGGCGGCGCGGCGGCGGCGCGGCCGCGCTGCTTGGGCTGGGCGTAGATCGCCAGCGCCTCGTCGAGGGTGACGGTGAGCAGCTGGTCCTCGCTGGTCAGCGAGCGGGAGTCGGTGCCGCGCTTGAGGTACGGGCCGTAGCGGCCGTTCTGTGCGGTGATCTCCTGGCCCTCGGCGTCGACGCCGACCACGCGCGGCAGCGAGAGCAGCTTCAGCGCGTCGTCGAGGGTGACGGTGTCCAGCGTCATCGTCTTGAAGAGCGAGGCCGTCCGCGGCTTGACCGCGTTCTTGCCGGTCTTCGGGGTGCCCTCGGGCAGGATCTCGGTCACGTACGGGCCGTAGCGGCCGTCCTTGGCGACCAGCATGTTGCCGCTGACCGGGTCGGCGCCCAGCTCGAAGTCGCCGCTGGGCTTGGCCAGCAGCTCCTCGGCCAGCTCGACGGTGAGCTCGTCCGGTGGCATCTCGTCCGGGATGTCGGCGCGCTGGCCCGGCTCGCCCTCCACCGGGGAGGCCTTCTCCACGTACGGGCCGTAGCGGCCGACCCGCAGGGTGATCTCCTCGCTCAGCGGGAACGAGCTGATCTCCCGGGCGTCGATCGCGCCGAGGTCGGTGACGAGCTCCTTCAGGCCGCCGAGGTGGTCGCCGTCACCGTTGCCGGCGTCGGCGGCGCCGCCGGCCGGCAGCCCCTCGCCCTCGCCGAAGTAGAAGCGCTTCAGCCACGGGACGGACTGGGCCTCGCCCGCCGCGATCCGGTCGAGGTCGTCCTCCATCCGGGCGGTGAAGTCGTAGTCGACCAGCCGGCCGAAGTGCTTCTCCAGCAGGTTCACCACGGCGAACGAGAGGAAGGAGGGGACGAGCGCCGTGCCCTTCTTGAAGACGTACTTGCGGTTGATGATCGTGTCGATGATCGAGGCGTACGTCGACGGGCGGCCGATCTCGCGGTCTTCCAGCTCCTTGACCAGCGAGGCCTCGGTGTAGCGGGCCGGCGGCTTGGTCGCGTGGCCCTCCGGGTTGAGCCGGTCGGCGGCCAGCGGGTCGCCCTCGGCCACCTGCGGCAGCCGGCGCTCGCGGTCGTCCAGCTCGGCGTTCGGGTCGTCGGCGCCCTCGACGTAGGCCTTCAGGAAGCCGTGGAAGGTGATGATCTTGCCGGAGGCGGAGAACTCGGCGTCCCGGCCGTCCGATGCCCGGCCGCCCACCTTGACGGTGACGGACTGGCCGACCGCGTCCTTCATCTGGGAGGCGACCGTGCGCATCCAGATCAGCTCGTACAGCCGGAAGTCGTCGCCGCCCAGGCCGGTCTCGGCCGGGGTGCGGAAGCGGTCGCCGGAGGGGCGGATCGCCTCGTGCGCCTCCTGGGCGTTCTTGACCTTGCTGGCGTAGGTGCGCGGCGCGTCCGGCAGGTAGTCGGCCCCGTAGAGCTGGGTGACCTGGGCCCGGGCGGCGGCGACGGCCGTCTCCGAGAGCGTGGTGGAGTCGGTACGCATATAGGTGATGAAGCCGTTCTCGTACAGCTTCTGGGCCACCTGCATGGTCCGCTTCGCGCCGAAGCCCAGCTTGCGGCTGGCCTCCTGCTGGAGCGTGGTGGTGCGGAACGGCGCGTACGGCGAACGGCGGTACGGCTTGGACTCGACGCTGCGGACGGCGAAGGCCGTCTGCTCCAGGGCGGCGGCCAGCCCACGAGCGGCCTGCTCGTCCAGGTGCATGGTGTTCGCGGTCCGGAGCCGGCCGTCCTGGCCGAAGTCCCGGCCGGTGGCGACCCGCTTGCCGTCGACGGAGACCAGCCGGGCGCCGAAGGTCTCGGGGTTGGCCGCGTCCACGGCGGTCCGGCCGGTGCCGAAGGTGCCGACCAGGTCCCAGTACGAGGCGGACCGGAACGCGATCCGCTCCCGCTCACGCTCGACCACCAGGCGGGTCGCGACGGACTGCACCCGGCCGGCCGAGAGCTTCGGCATGACCTTCTTCCACAGCACCGGCGAGACCTCGTAGCCGTAGAGGCGGTCGAGGATGCGGCGGGTCTCCTGGGCGTCGACCAGGCGCTGGTTCAGCTCGCGCGGGTTGCGCACGGCCTCCTGGATCGCGTCCTTGGTGATCTCGTGGAAGACCATCCGGTGCACCGGCACCTTGGGCTTGAGCACCTCCTGCAGGTGCCAGGCGATCGCCTCGCCCTCGCGGTCCTCATCGGTGGCGAGGAAGAGCTCGTCGGACTCGGCGAGCAGCGACTTCAACTTGGTGACCTGGGACTTCTTGTCCGCGTTCACCACGTAGATGGGTGCGAAGTCGTGGTCGACGTCGACCCCGAGGCGGCGCACCTCACCGGTGTACTTGTCCGGAACCTCGGCGGCCGTGCCGGGCAGGTCCCGGATGTGCCCGACGCTGGCCTCGACGATGTAGCCGGGGCCAAGGTAGCCCTTGATCGTCTTCGCCTTGGCCGGCGACTCGACGATGACGAGTCGCTTGCCGTGCGCGGTCTCGCTGCTCGGGGACACCTTCGCTCTTCTCTCCCGGTCGTGATCTCTGCTGGCGGCGCGGCCGACCCGAGGGGAGGGACTACGCCCGACCCTCCCCTCCTTTCCCGTCAGAGACAGGAGGGGCACATCGCCCGGAGGCAGCCGCTGCGCGACGGCCCCACCAGCGGAGTGTGACCGTACCCTGGCCACCCTTGTCAAACGGACGGATCCAGCTTTTTCACTTGCTAGGCCGACCGACGCCACTCGAACGGTAACCCGATGCCGAGCCTTTGCGCTGCGCAGATGGGGCTTTCCCCCTCCACGGAGGCCACCCAACACACCTCGGCGGCCGGATTTCGGCACAGCGGTGGCTGACGGACGCTCAGCCCGGTGCCCGCCCGACGGAGCGCGGCGGGAGGTCCCGGAGGCGCTCGTGCGAGCAGTCCCGGAGGCGGTCGTGCGGGCGGTCCCGGGGGCGTTCGCGAGGGCGGCCCCGGAGGCCGTCCCGAGGGCGTTCATGGGGTGCTCCCGGAGGCGTTCGTGGGTCCCGGAGGCCCTCCCGGGGGCGGGCCGGGCCGACCGGGGTGGGGGCGGCGACGCGCCGGGCCGGCGCGGGTCAGTGCAGGACGGCGGCGCCGAGCAGGCTGAGGCCGCCGGCCAGGGCGCTGGTGCCCAGCAGCGTCCAGAACAGGTCGCTGAGCAGCGCGGGCGCCGCGTCCGCACCGGCCAGCACCACCCGGTCGGGCCGCCGAGCGTCGTAGGCGACCTGGACGTTCGTCCCGGGCCGCAGCCGTGCCGGGCGGCGCAGCGGCGTGTGCCCGCGCGGCCGGGCCAAGGCGGTGCCCGGCGGTGGCGCGGTACCGGCTGCGGCGGTACCCGCCGTGGCGGTCCGCGTCACCGGGGCACCGCTCGCGGCGCCGGCGGGCGGCCCTGTGTCGGGGACGGCCCGCAGCGGCGCGCCGTCGGTGCGGCCCGCCACCGGGTAGGCCAGCAGCGGTGCGCTGTCCAACTCGCCGAAGGCGTCGCCGTACGGTTCCAGGCGCGGGCCGCCGCCGCGGTCGTCATCCGCCACGACCCGCGCGGTGACCCGGACGCCGTGCCGGCGGAGGCGGTGGCGAAGGCGCAGTTCCACGGCGCACCAGAGCAGGAGTGCGCTGCCGAACAGCGTGAGCACGACCCCGGCCGCCGATGCCGTCGGAACCTCCACCCCTGCCCCCTCGCCCGTTGTCCACAAGCCTGTGGACAGACAGTCGCAGGCCACGGACAACCCCGGACCGACGTTCGACGTACGGTGGGGAACGCCGAAGCCACCAGGAGGTGAACAGCCGACCGGCCGCGGGGCCTCCCTCGCTCGCGCGGAGCGAGCGTCAGGCCGTCACCGGCTCGATGAAGCCCTGCTCCGTCAGCATCCGCAGCGACTCCGGCACCCGGTCCCGCAGCACCACCCGCTCCTCGCCGAGCAGTTGCGCGATCGCGTCGACGATGTCGCCCGCTGCCAGGGTCCCGTCGCAGACGCCCACGAAACCGGCCCCGACCGTGTCCACCTTGGTCGCCCGGCGCATGCCCCGGTTGTGACGGAGGATCACGTGCTCGGGATCGTCCGCCCCCGGTGCGCCCACCTGCTCCTGGACCACCTCGTCGGCCAGCACGTACCTGGCCGCCAGCAGCGCCGCGTCGTCGTGCGACCGCAGGAAGTCCTGCCGGGCGAACCAGCGGTCGATGTGCGGGCCGAGCGGCTGCTCGACCGGGTGCGGCCACTCCTCGACCCGTACGGTCGGCTCGGCCGCCCCGCCGGCCCGCAGGGTGATCCAGCCGAAGCCGACGCCCTCGACCCCGGCCGCCTCGAACGCGTCCAGCCACTGCGCGTAGCGGTCCTGGTAGTCGGAGCCGGGCCCGCGGTGGTCACCGCCGTCGCGCAGCCAGAGCTCCGCGTACTCGGCGACGTCCTGGACCTGGCGCTGCACGACCCAGGCGTCCAGCCCCGTCCCGGCCACCCAGCCGGCCAGCCGGTCGTGCCAGTCCTCGCCCTTGACGTGCTGCCAGTTGGCCAGCAGGTGACAGTAACCGCCGGGCTCCAGATGGCTCGCGGCGTTGCGGACCAGTGTGCGGCAGAGGTCGTCCCCGGCCATGCCGCCGTCCCGGTAGACGAACCGGCTCCCGGGCGAGATCACGAACGGCGGGTTGGAGACGATCAGGTCGAACCTCCGCCCGGCCACCGGCTCGAACAGGCTGCCCTCGACGACCTCGACGTCCGCGAAGCCGGAGAGCGCCAGCGTCAGCCGGGTGAAGTGCAGGGCGCGCGGGTTGAGGTCGGTGGCGGTGACTCGCTGGGCGTGGCGGGCCGCGTGCAGCGTCTGCACTCCGGAGCCGGAACCGAGGTCCAGCGCCGACCCGACCGGCCGACGGACGGTCAGGTTGGCCAGCGTGGTGGAGGCGCCGCCCACCCCGAGCACCAGGTCCTTGCGCACCACCCCGGCGGCGGTCTCCCCCGAACCGATCCCGCCGGCCCCGCCGACGGCGCAGCCCAGGTCGGACACCACCCAGGCGTCCGCGCTGTCCAGCCCGTCCACCTCGTTCGCGTAGGGGCGCACGTCGACGGTGGCCCGCAGCTCGTCGCCGTCGCGCCGCAGCCAGCCGTCGGCCAGGCAGTTCTCCACCGGCAGCGCCGCGGCACCGGCGGCGTACGGCACGGGCTGCTGCAGCAGGAACAGCCGCACCAGCGTCTCCAGCGGTGTCCCGCCACGGGTCGCCCGGAGCGCGGGCACCGCCTCGCTGCGGGCCAGGGCCGCGTAGCCGGTGGGCCCGAGCAGGTCCAGGCAGCCGTCGGCGGTGAAGGAAGCGGCGAGCAGCGCCTCGCGGAGTTCGGCGAGGCGGGCAGGGTCGAGTGCGGGGCTACTGGTCACCCCGCCATTGTCCCCCGCCGCCGTCCGCAGGCCGTCCCGGCGACCGCCCGGCGCGGGCGCGGGTGGCTCAGCCGGTCGGGGAGGCGGCCGAGGACGCGGCCGGAGTGGCGGCTGCCGACCCGGCGGGGGCGGGCGCGGACTCGCCGCCCTGCGGCGCGGGCGCGCCGGAGCCGGAGACCGCCGGCGAGGCACCGGGCGCCCCGGGGGCGGTCGTGCCGGCGCCGGGTGCGCCGGTGTCGGCCGTACCGGCGCCCGGGGCGGCGGCGGGGGTCGCGGCCTTGCACCCCTGCTGCTTCTTGAGCGCGTCACCCAGCTCGCCGCTCTGCAGCCGGTTCATCGCCTGGCTGGAGAGCCGGGACAGCCGCTGCACCTGGTCCCCGACGCTGCGCAGACCGTCGGCGAACTTCGCCTGGTCGGCGACGGTCAGGGCGTCGAGCTTCTTCTGGGCGTCCTGGTAGCCCTGGGCGGCCTGCTTCAGCTCGCTGACGGCGTCCTGCTGGACGTTCACGCCGTCGTCGACCTTCGGCGCGCCGGCCTTGTCGATGGCGTCCGCGAGGTCCTGGTTGGTCTTCCCGAGGGCGGCGAGGTCTGCGGAGAGCCGCTTCTGGAGGTCGGCCGGCGCCTCCTCGGGCTGCACCTTGGCGGTGTCCGCGAGGGCGGTCCGGGACTGCGCGATCGGCGTCTGGGCCGCATCGCACAGGCCCTTGGCCCACGTGCCGAGCTGGGCGGTGTTGTCCTCGTCGCACGCGGTCACGCCGAACACGAGGGCCACTCCGAGCGCGGACGCGGCCAGCTGTCGCTTGTTCACCAGTGGGGCCCTTTCGGCGGTCCGGGTCATCGACCTGCGAACCTACACGGCCGCCCGGCCCCGCCGCACCGGCCGGTCCCGGGGCAGCGGCGGCCCCGGGGACGGGAGCGGGGCGGGCCCGGGACCGAACGCGGCCACGGGAGCGCACAACGCCGCAGCTCAGGCCCGCTCGGCGCGGATGGGGTCATCGTCGCGGACGGTCCCGAGGACCTCGGCATCCCCCTCCAACTCCCCGAGGACGGTGCGGAGGACGTTGGTGAGGACATTGGGGAGGACGTCGGTGAGGACGTTGCAGGGGGAGGCCGGCCGGCATCCGCCGTCGCCCGAGAGATCGGTGTGGGCCCGTACGGAAGCGCCGGGCTGACCCGCGTCGGTCCGGAACGCCACCGTGCCCGGCCCAACGACCTGACGGGCGCCCGCCTCGGCGGGCACGCTGACGGGGGCGCCGAAGTAGGCCTCCTCACCCCAGGTGTTCGCCGAGGAACTCATCGGCAGGGCAGCTCGGACGGCCTCCGAGGTAGGGGTGGCGCGCAGCAGCGCGGTCGCCTGCCCGGCAGGCCAGAGACCTCATACCCGAGGGGGCGAGCCGGGGCGGGGAGCCGAATGGACGGCAGGGGCCCGGGCGGGCCGGTCTGGACACACGTCAGAACGGACCCGTGCCAGGTCGGGCCGGCGTTCGGGCCGCGCCCGGCGCTTCGCGTCCTCGCGCCCGGTCTCAGACCTCGACCGAGACATTGGCGATCGGCCAACTCATCCGGATCAGGCCTCCCTCGGCGCCGTTGCCCACCTCGACGTCCTCGACGAGCCCGGTGATCACCGCGAGGCCGAGGTCGTCCTCGCCCGCCTCCGCCTGCTCGCCGTCGGAGGTCGAACCGATCGGGCCGGCCTCGTCCTCGACCTCGATGAGGAAACGCTTCTCCAGCTCGGTCAACGCGACCCGGACCGTCCCGTCGGTACCACCCCGCTGCTGCAGACCGACCGCACGCGAGCATGCCTCGCCCACCGCGAGCCGGACCTCGTCCAGAACCGACTCGTCGACCCCGACGCGTCTCGCCACGGCAGCCGCCACCAGGCGGGCCGTGCGCACGTGCTCGGGGAGCGCGCTGAATCGAAGTTCGACGGTTGCCATCAATCCCCCTCCGGGGTTACTCCGCGTAACCGGGCCGGAGCACGACGGCTCCCGACCACCGCACGGGCAGTGTCGGCCTCCCGGGCCGGCGGGGACGCGAACGGCGCCCCCACCGACACACGAGAAGCGATCAGTCGGTCGCCGAGACAGCCTCGTCCACAGAGGTGTGGATCGGGAACACCTTGGTGAGACCGGTGATCCGGAAGATCTTCAGGATGCGCTCCTGGTTGCACACCAGACGGAGCGATCCCTCATGCGCCCGGACCCGCTTGAGGCCACCGACCAGCACACCGAGACCGGTCGAGTCCAGGAAGTCAACGCCCTCCATGTCGACGACCAGGTGGTAACTGCCGTCGTTGACGAGCTCGACCAGCTGCTCGCGCAGCTTCGGGGCGGTGTACACATCGATCTCGCCGCCAACCTCGACGACCGTGCGATCGCCGACTGTACGGGTCGACAGGGACAGGTCCACGGAACCTCCAGCACCTTGCCTTGCTACGTCATTGCGATCTTCGGCCAGGTGGCCGCCACCGCGTGGTCGCAGGCCAGGGGCGTAACAAGCCGTGGCTCTGCCTCGGCACTGCGACCCTCGGCCATGCGGCCGTCACGGCCTCATTCAACCACTTGTGACCATGCCCGCACGATGGCTTGGGGCGATTCTCCGTCACGCCGGTGACACACTGGGTCCTCATGCCGCCCCGTCAACACCAGCCCGAGGCTCTGCTCGCGACCCTGTCCACCGACCGGGGCCGGTCGGACCGCCTCACCCATACGGAGCATCTGCCCGCCCGTGCCGCCCGCTACGCACCCTGGCCCGAGGGAATCCGGGCGGAGGTGGTGGAGGCCGCCGCAGCGCTCGGAGTGACCGAGCCGTGGGCCCACCAGGCAGAAGCCATGCGACTCGCCGCGGCTGGGCGGACCGTGGTGATCGCCACGGGCACCGCCTCGGGCAAGTCGCTCGGCTACCTGGCCCCCGTGCTCAGCGATCTGCTGGACGGTACCGAGGCCCGCAACGGCCGCGGTGCGACGGCGCTCTACCTGGCCCCGACCAAGGCCCTGGCCGCGGACCAGCGCCGGCGGGCCGCCGAACTGGTGCCCGGCCGGGTGCGGGTCGCGCTCTACGACGGCGACACCCCCGGCGAGGAACGCGAGTGGGTCCGCCAGTACGCCTCGTACGTGCTGACCAACCCGGACATGCTGCACCGGAGCATCCTGCCCGCCCATCCCCGCTGGGCCTCCTTCCTCAAGGCGCTCTCGTACGTCGTCATCGACGAGTGCCACAGCTACCGCGGTGTCTTCGGCTCCCACGTCGCCCAGGTGCTCCGCCGGCTGAGGAGGCTGTGCGCCCGCTACGGCTCCGACCCGACCTTCCTGCTCGCCTCGGCCACCACCGCCGAACCCGCCGCCACCGCGGAACGGCTGACCGGCCTGCCCGCGGTCGCCGTCACCGACGACGCCTCGCCCCGCGGGCCGCTGGTCTTCGGCCTCTGGGAGCCCCCGCTGACCGAGAACGTCGGCGAGCACGGCGCCCCGGTCCGCCGCACCGCCACCGCGGAGGCCGGGTACCTGCTGACCGAGCTGGTCGAGAGCGGCACGAGGACGGTCGTCTTCGTGCGTTCCCGACGCGGCGCGGAGCTGGTCGCCCTGCAGGCCCAGGACCAGCTGGGCAGCCCCCTGGCCGGCCGGGTCGCCGCATACCGGGGCGGGTACCTGGCCGAGGAGCGCCGGGCCATCGAACGCGATCTGCAGTCCGGTCGACTGCTCGGGCTGGCGTCCACGTCCGCCCTGGAGCTCGGGGTGGACGTATCGGGCCTGGATGCCGTGCTGATGGCGGGCTACCCGGGCACACGGGCCTCGCTGTGGCAGCAGGCCGGCCGGGCGGGTCGCGAGGCGCAGGGCGCGCTGGCCGTACTGATCGCCCGGGACGACCCGCTGGACACGTACCTGGTGCACCACCCCGAGGCGCTGTTCGCGACCCCGGTCGAGGCCACCGTGCTGGACCCGGACAACCCGCACGTGCTGGCTCCGCACCTGTGCGCCGCAGCCGCCGAACTCCCGCTGACCGAACCGGACCTCGCATTGTTCGGCCCGTCCGCCGGCCCGCTGCTGCCCGTGCTGGAACGGCGCGGGCTGCTGCGGCGGCGCGGTGACGGCTCCTGGTACTGGACCCGCCGCGAACGCGCCGTCGACCGGGTGGACCTCCGGGGCAGCGGGGGCAGCCCGGTGCAGATCGTGGAGGCGCCGACCGGTCGGCTGCTCGGCACCGTGGACGCCGCCGCCGCGCACACCGCCGTCCACACCGGCGCCGTCCACCTCCACCAGGGCCGCACCTACCTCGTCCGCGACCTCGACCTGGAGACCTCCGTCGCCCTGGTCGACCAGGCCGACCCGCCCTACACCACGGCGGCCCGCGACATCACCTCCATCTCCGTGCTGTCCACCGACACCACCGTGCCCTGGGGAGAAGCCCGGCTCAGCTTCGGGTCGGTGGAGGTGGTCAACCAGGTCGTCGGGTACCTGCGCAAGCGGATCGCCACCGGGGAGATCATGGGCGAGAGCAAGCTCGACCTCCCGCCCAGGACACTGCGCACCCGGGCCGTCTGGTGGTCCGTCACCGAGGACCAGCTGCTCGACGCCGACATCCCGGTCGACCAGTTGCCCGGCGCCGCCCATGCGGCCGAGCACGCCTCGATCGGCCTGCTTCCGCTCTTCGCCACCTGCGACCGGTGGGACATCGGCGGAGTGTCCGTACCGCTGCACCCCGACACCGGCCTCCCGACCGTCTTCGTGTACGACGGCCACTCCGGCGGCGCCGGCTTCGCCGAGCGGGGATTCCGGCGTGCCGTGGAATGGCTGACCGCGACCCGGGACGCCATCGCCGCCTGCGAGTGCGACCGCGGCTGCCCGTCCTGCGTGCAGTCACCGAAGTGCGGCAACGGCAACGACCCGCTGGACAAGGCCGCAGCCGTCCGGCTGCTCGGGATCCTGCTGGCCGGAGCCCCGCATCCGCCCGCCGCGGAGCGCGGAGAGCGCTCGGACACCGTCCCCCCGGGTGTGGACCGACCCACGGGCTGATCCACACCCCTGGCCGCGAAGGGCGAGGTGGCCGGCTGAGTCGGCCCGGACGCCTCAGCCACCTCCTTCCCTTGCTCGGCCACCTCTTCCGCGGGCAGGGCCGGTGTCCACAACGGGCCGGCGCGGGAGCGCGCCTCGGCAGGTCCGATCGGCACGGACAGCCCCCGCACCGGGACCTGGACCGTCACCTCCACACTGTCCTCACCGGTCCCACCGGATCTGTCGGTCCCGGCCGTTCCGCCTGTTCCGGCGGTCCCGCCGAGCGACGGCGAGCAGGACACCAGCTCGGCCTGGTTCAGCGCGGCGATCGCGGCGGCTCTCGCACAGCCGCCGTCAGGGTCGATCAGCAGCCGGTCCGCCGCGGCGAGTGCTGCCAGGTCGGCCGCCGACTCGGCTCGGTGGCGTGCGGCCACAACCGCCCCGACCTCCAGGCTGACGGCGAAGACCGCACAGCCGAGCAGGGCCAGGCCCACCAGCCAGACCGAGGCCGAGCCGCGGTCGCCCGGGGCCATCGGCGGGCGGCGCACTCCCGGGAGGATCCGGCGTGTCGGTGACCTCAGGACGGCCATGGGCTGACTCCCCCGTCCGAGGTGGCCAACACATCCTCGCGAGCCGCCACCGCGGTTGCCCGCAGCCGGACCGAGAGCGCCGCACCGAGACGGCCTGGTCCAGGACACGGCGCCTCCACGGTCACGGTGACCGTCCGGCTGTCCTCGACGACCTCGACCGAGGCACCGTTGGGCGCCGCGGCGCGGGCCAGCGCGGCCACATCGGGTTCCCCTCGCGCAGCCGCGCGAGCGGCCACCCGGGCGGCGTCCACGCAGCGGATCTGGCCGGCTGCGGCCATCACGCCCCAGAGGAGCATCGCGGTGAGGAGGACCAGGGCCGGGAGGGCCACCGCGGTCTCCGCCGTCACGAACCCCGCGTCGCTCCTGCGGACCGGCCGCGGCATCCGCCACCTCCGTCTGCTCCGGTCACACCGCATGGAGCGCCCGGTCCAGGACTCCCGACAGGGCGTCGGTGACGGTCCCGCTGGTCACCACGCGGTAGAGGATCGCCGCGAAGGCACAGGCGGCGACCGTGCCGATGGCGTACTCGGCCGTCGTCATGCCGGCGTCCCGGCCGCCGCCCCGGAGCGTTCGCACCCTGGCACGCAGCCAGGTGGCGTGGTGGCCGACGAGACGGCGCAAGGAGTGGCAGCGGACGGAGTGGCGTCGGTTGTCCTGGGTCGGGTTCACGGGTGGACTCCTTCGTGGGTCAGGTGTGGGCAGAGCGGTCGAACGTCGGTGCCGGATGCTGGACGCTGGCTCCCAGGCACGCCCGGACTACCGACACGCGGTGCGAGCCCTCCGGTCACAGTCGTTGCGCGAAGTGCGCCGTCAGCCCGATCACCACGGGTACGACGCCGATGAGGACGAACGCGGGTAGGAAGCACGCGCCCAGCGGTGCGGTCGCCAGGACACCGGCCCGCCGGGCCCTGATGTGGGCCGCGCGGCCCGCCACCGCCCGGTGAGCGTGCGCGAGGCCGCTGAGGGCCTCGACGGGTGGGGCGCCGCTGAGGCTGGTCCGGACGAGACATCGGGCCAGCGGAGCGAGCGGCGGGCAGTCGGCGGCGAGCCGGCCCCAGCCGGACTCCGGGGACGCCCCGAGCGAGAGCTGGGCCACCACGGCCTCCAGCCGTGAGCTCATGGGCGCGTCCACGCTTCGGGCCACCGCTGCGACGGCCTGGCCCGGAGCGGTGCAGGAGCCGAGGCAGGCCGCCAGGAGATCTGCGGTCAACGGGAGTTGCCGGACCAGCTGATCCTGCTCCCGCGCGGCCCGACGGGCAGCCGGCGACCGCGCCCTGGGCGTCCACCTCCACAACACGGCACCGGCCAGAACGCCGACCGGGATCCCGATCAGGCCCCCGAACACCATCAACATGACGAACACGACGGGGACGGCGACCAGGAGGCCTGTCCCGTCGAGCGGCGGGATCCGCCGGATCCGCGCCGCCTCCGCCCACCGCAGCCCGGCAGAGCGCCAACGGGGCGCGCGGACCAGGCGCGGCAGACACCTCCCCAGACGGCACCTGGCCGCACGTCGCCTGACGGCGCATCGGAGCTTGGCCGCCGACCCGACCAACCCCGCCGCCACGACCAGCAGCACCGGGCCGTCCCACAGCGGCAGATCCATCACGCGCCCGCTCCGAGCGCCGCCGTACGGGTGCGGGAGAGCCCGCACGCGAGCGTCCCGTACGGCTGCCCGGTCTCCGAGCGCCGGCCACGCGTCTTCGAGGGTTCCAGCGCGTCTGTCGGAGCCTCCACGGCCCGCACGATGCGCGACGTCCACCACAGACCCGCCGCCTCGAGCAGCACCCCGCCCAGCAGACATCCCAGACCCACCGGGGTGTGCAGGAGGATCCGTACCGGCTGCGCGCCGAGCGCCAGCCCGAGCAGCGCCCCGACGAACGGCAGCACGGCCAGCATCACGGCCGTGGCCCGTGGGCCCGCGAGCTCACCCGCGATCTCCTCCGCCAGTGCCCGGTCGGCACGCAGAGCCTCCGCCACCTGGTCCAGCCCTACCGCAAGGCTCGTCCCGCTCACGGTGGTGACCTCCCAACAGGCGGCGACCGCGGCGGCGCCCCGTCCACCGGGCATCTCGGCCGCCAGTCGCAGGGCGGCCGGGACGTCCGCTCCGTACCGGGCCGCCGTGAGCCGCGCCGTGGGCTCTGCTCCGAGCGTGCTCCACAGTTCCGGTCCCGACCGGGTGATCACCGCGTTCAGTGCCTGCTCGGCGGTCGCACCGCTGCGCAGTTCGGCGGACAGCCCGGCGCACAGGTCGATCACTGCCGCGGACCGGCGGCGGGCCTCCACCCTTCTCCTGCGGCACCGGCGCCACCGGTACAGCGGCCGGATGCCCGCGGCGGCACCCAGCACCGGTACCACGGACTCGGCGAGCTCCCCGAGAGCCAGGCCAGCCGGCAGCAGAAGCAACTCCGGGACCAACCAGGGCGGCCGGGCAGGTCCCCGCCGACCGCGCAGCCACCGGCCCCGGATCCACCAGCGAACCCAGCGCCCGCCCTCACCGCAGCGCGGTGTGCCCAGCAGGGCACGAGTGCGGCGGCTCGCCCGTGTTCTTCGCCGCAGCCCCCGCTGGCCGAGCCAGAGGCCGGCCACGGCGCCGCTCAGCGTTGTGAGGGCCGGCAGCAGCTCAGCTGTGGTCATCTCGACTCCCAGGGCCTCGGTTCCCGTCACCGGTTCCTCCTGACCGCCGACTGGAGCAACCACCACGCCGCCCCCGCCGCCGCGCAGAGCAACAGCACGCAGACCAGGTCGACCTGGTGCGCAGTCATCACAGCCTCCTCGGGAGTTCGACACCCCGGGCCTCGCACCGCAGGCGCAACCCGTCCCAGCCGGGACCCGACCGGCAGCCACCGTCGGCGGCGAAGGACACCGCGGGGACGGCCCGGGCGAGTCCGTCACCGTCGCCGGTGAGGATGTGCAGGGCCGAGACCCGCCGTCGGCCCGTCGCCGCGTCACGGACCAGGTGGACGATGACGTCCAGCGCCGCGCGCAACTGGCTGTGCAGCGCGGGACGGTCCAGGCCGGCGAGCGAGCCGAGCGCCTCCAGCCGCACCGGCACGTCGTCCGCGGAGTTCGCGTGGACCGTGCCGGAGCCGCCCTCGTGTCCGGTGTTCAGCGCGGCGAGCAGGTCGACCACCTCCGCGCCGCGCACCTCCCCGACGACCACGCGGTCGGGACGCATCCGCAGTGCCTGCCTGACCAGGTCCCGCAGGGTGAGCTCGCCCCGCCCCTCCTGGTTCGGCGGACGGCCCTGGAGCCGGACGACGTGCGGGTGGTCGGGCCTGAGCTCGGAGGAGTCCTCGGCCAGGACGATCCGCTCGTCGGGGGCGACCAACCCGAGCAGGGCCGCGAGCAGCGTGGTCTTGTCGATCCCCCCTGAGTGCCACCACTAGAAGTCCCCCCGCTCTAGCGCATCACATGAGCGGAGATCAGAGCATGCGAGCACTCATCGCGGTCCGGCTGTCGAACGTCACCGACAACACGACAAGCCCGACACGGCAGCGCAAGAAGTCTCAGGGGTGGTGCGACGGCAACGGGGCCAGGGTAGTTGGCGAAGCGCTCGACCTGGACGTGTCAGCGTCGAAGGTCGCGCCCTTCAAACGCCCGGAGTTGGGTAAGTGGCTTGCCAAGCCAGACGAGTACGACGCAATCGTTTTCTGGCGGCTTGACCGTGCGGTTAGGTCTATGGCGGACATGGCGACGCTGGGCCAGTGGGCCAAGACTCACGGAAAGCTTCTCGTGTTCGCCGAAGGCCCAGGCGGCGCGCCCCTGGTACTAGATATGCGCGCTACCTCACTTGTTTCCGAACTCATCATCATGCTTCTCGCTTTCGCCGCACAGATGGAGGCAGAAGCAATCAAGGAACGAGTCCAGGGCTCGCGAGCCGAACTCCGATCGCAAGGGCGTTGGCATGGTGGCCGAATTCCCTACGGCTGGACTGTCATTGAAAACCCGAACGGCAAGGGATGGGTGCTGGTTGAATGCCCGGAAACCGGCCCCATAGTCCGGGAGATCATCCGGCGAGTAATCGACGGAGATTCAATCTACTCGATAGCAAACGACCTTGACAGGCGAGAGGTGCCGACGGCTACCGATCTCGAAACGAAGCGCAAGACCGGAGCGCTTCCCGAGACGCTCAAGAAATGGGACCACCAGCAGATATCGCAAATGCTGCGCTCCGAGCATCTGCGCGGCTACACGCTCCATGACCCCAAGGCAACCGCCAAGCGGGAACGCCGTGCAGAAGGCGCAGACTTTGAGGCATGGGAAGGGCGCCCCCTGCTGGACAGCGACGGACACCCGCGCATCGACCGGCCACCACTGATCAATGACGACGACTGGTACAAGCTCCAAGAGGTCATGAAGACTAAGGAGCGACCCGAAGCCAGGATTAACAGCGCCGGGTCGAGGCTAGTCCGCGTCGCCTACTGCGGTGGAATAAACAAGGATGGCACTGCTTGCGACGAGCCCATGTATGGAGGCTCAAAGAAGCGCCTTAAGAACCGCAAATGGACTGGCGAGCACGTGCGCATCTACCGGTGCAAGATTCGTGGTACCGGCCACTCTGTGACCGTGGATGCCGATATTGTCGACCAGTGGGCGGAAGACGAGTTCCTTAAGCGTATCGGGAATTGGTCGGTCATGATGCAACTGGCCGACCGGGGAGAGGATCACTCGGCCGAGATTGCTCGTGTCAACGAGAGCATCGCGCGTCTCCGCCGAGACCGAGAAGCCGGACTGTACGACGAAGATGACGAAGCCGAATACGGCAGCATGATAGGCAAGCTTCTTAAGGAGCGAAAGAAGGTAAAGGCCCTTCCGTCCCGTCCGGCATCAATCGTTTCTGTTCCCACCGGCAAGACCTACGCCGATTTGTGGCACGAAGCAGACGAAGAAGGAAAGCGCCGCATGATGATGCGCGCTGGCGCGCGACTAGTTGTCAGCACAGGCAAGAGCATCGGCCCCCGCTTCAACTACGACCGCCTCTCGTTCGCTATCGGCGAGCACGACGACCCCGAGGCCGCCGAGCTTGAGGCGCTTGTCCAGGCTGCCTGACGGCCTCTGTGTGCCCCCCAGGCGCCCCGGCACGGCTCCGAGCCTGCCGGGGCTTCTCATGCCCGCTCAGCCCCGCGCGAAGGTACACCGCGCCCACTGCTGGCGTGGCGACCGATCCAGCGAGCCAGGCCCTGTCCAGCGGAAATGGTGTTTTGGCGTTTTGCTTCAAAATCTCAATCCCCCTCCGAAACTCACGAGGTAAACCGAGCAGCACAGCAAATCGCCAAACCACCATCTCGGACGACCCGAGGCGATCAGGAAGTCGTTGCGCTCTAGTTCCGTCAGAAGAGCTATCCGACGTCGCAGTAGCGTCCGGCGCCGGATAGCTCTCTTCTAGGCGCATGGCAGTGCAGCCTCACCAAGTCCTAGCCCGGACTCCTGCCTAATCACCGCTGCCACGGTGAGCAGGGGTCCGGGCTTTTCTGATTTCTGTAACAGGGGGAACACATGACCCTTCGCGTTGACGAGCTATCCGCGTATCTCGCCGCACGTTCCAAGGCTCTCAGAGAGCTTGCCAAGCTCGAATCCAGGGGAATCCACTCAGATGCCGAGAAGGCCCGTGAAACGGATCTTCTCGCGGAGATCAAGCGGGCCGATGATGTGATGCGCACCGCCGTCACTGATGCCGTCATGATCGAGGATCAGCGGACCAATCAGGCCGTCTGGGCCCGCTCCACCGACAGCTATGCGAACCGCCCTCGGGGCTCCGTCAGGATCTTCGACACCTCACTGAGCCAGACACGCGATGGGGACTGGTTTGACGCAGTCACTTCCCAGTACGCGCCCGTCACCTTGTCCGCCGCCGGAAAGGGTTCGCGGTTGATTCAGAAGGTTGCCGCCTTTCCGTTCAGCCGGCAGCGCGGATTTCTGCCGATCGCCCCGAAAGCGACAGCCGTGCTCCAGGCTCGTAACGAGGCCGCCGCATTCATAGCCAACCAGGTAACCGCGCCGGCCTTCGAAGCCGTGAAGGTATCGGCAATGGTAAGTATCGACAAGGACACTCTGACCGATATTCCGCCTACCGAGGCGGCATTGAACACGACCCTTGCCGCTGCCATTGGGGCCCGCCTTGACCACGTGCTGATTCAGGGTGGCACTGATGGCGACGTAACTGTGACCGGCATGCTCGCCGACGGTAAGACTACCGCTGTTCCCGAAATCGGTTTCGATCAGCTGGCCGATGCGGTCGCACGCATTGAGGACTCCGGCGGAACGGCCGAAGCGATCATTGCCCGGCCCAGTGAGATCGCTGGCATTCGCAAGAAGGTGGATGGAAACAAGCTCGACAAGCTGCCGGAGCTGATCAGCATTCCGGATCTCGCGGACGGAACCCCTGGAATCCCGACGGGCACTGTGATCGTCGCTGACCTCGCATCGGTGGCTGTCGCAATCCGAAAGAGCCTTGAGATACTCAAGACTGAGAATTCACCCGAAGCGTTCAGGGTGGATCGCGTGTTCATCGCTGGCCGCTGCCGCGTTTCGTCTGTGGTGCTGGCGGACGCTGCCCGAGTGCAGATTCTCAAGGTCGGCTAATGGCCACTGAGACGTTGATCCAGCAGCCGTCCCACCTGTGCTACCCGGACCAACTGTGCGGCGAATGCCGGACGTACGAACGGCAGAAGCGGGAGACGAGAGAACGGGCCGCTACGGCAGCTCTGGACGAGTGGTCCGCTGCCAGGGGGTACGTCGGGCAATGGCCCTGCTTCCTGCGGTGGTGCAGCACCACCCCTGACGACCTAGCTTCCGTGATGCACGAAACGACGGCGGTCTCTCTGATCCTCGCTGAGCGAGCGGCGGTCTATCGAGTCCGGTTCGAGCGGACCGTCAAGGACACCGGACTTGTCCCGGTCTGCCGTGGCTGTGTGGAGGCGATGAGGTGGCGGGAGGTATCCAGTGACTAGGGGGCTCGCTTCACGCGCTGGGCTGGCCAGGAAGTGGGGAGTGCTCGTCGGCCGGCTCGGGGGCCGGAAGCCGGAGCGCGAGCCCCTGTTGATCGAGACCGCTGAACGACTCGCGGAAGCGGCAAGGCACGGCGCCCACATACGTTGCATGCGCTGCGACGGGTCGGGCCCTGCTGCAGCTGTTGTGCTCGCCTGGAGCACGCCCACCCGCGCGGGCGGCAAGCGCGAACGCGGCAACATCCACACGGCGTGTCGGGGCTGCTGGCGAGATACCGGCCGGAGCGACGGGCTTCCCGTACTCCGAGGCGCTGCCATCGCCCGCGCCGCCAAGCCAGCGGAGACCAAAGCGATCATCTGTCTTTGACGCGCATGAACGGCGGCGCTGGGCAGGGCAGGGCGCTGCGAAAGTTCCCGCCTTGGAGCGCTGGCGATCCCGGTCCCAGAAGAAGAATCACGTCCGTCCCGCCCAGGCGCTCACGGACTGTCCGGCATCTTGAGGGAGGTCCGATGAAACGACGATGCGCACACTCGCCTTGCGGGGTGGAACTACCGCCCGGCGCTGATCCGCGCATGAGGTACTGCGGGGACCCGCACCGGAAAGCGGCGGCACGGGCCCGCAAGGCGACTGCCGCAGTCAGCCAGGCCCGTCCGGCGCCTGCTGAGACGGCCGGGGAGCGGTACCCGGCACTACGGGCCATCTGGGACGCCGTGGCCGCTCAGATCGCCTGTGAGGGCGTCATGGTGGTCGGTTCCTCCGGTGTGCCGGTGGCGCACCCTCTGATCCGGTTCCTGGGGCAGCTCGACACCGCGCTCACGGCTCACGAGCGGGCCAGTGAAACGGCCGACGACGCCGACCCGGTTGCGGTGGCGCAGGCTGCCGCTCGTGCTGCAATGGAGGCGTATCGCCGTGACCGCACCGATTGATCAGCTCCGAGACTGGTCGCGCGAGTTGCCGCCACTAAGTTCTGAACTAGCTGAACTGGCTTGCCTGTTGGGTGATGATGACCGGCGCAAGATCGGCTCTCATCCGCTGTGGCCGGTCTTCGTCGCGCTATTCCGAGCCGAGACGGGTGCCGCCCCCCGACCGGACGGCCTGTCCGTGATCTGCGACTGTCCTGAGCACTACTGATCAAGAGCCCCCGTGCCTTCCTCCCTCAGCGGGTGGTCGATGCGGGGGCTCTTTACGTTGGCGGGCCAGCCGGTCAGGGTCACACGTCGCCGAACTCGCCTGCCTTCACTGCTGCCACGAAGGCTGCGAACGAGTCGCCGGAGATAACCAGGGCGGGCCCGCTGGGGTCCTTCGAGTCGCGAAGGGGGACAACCCCGGGGAAGCCGTCGGCGACCTCAATGCAGTCGCCGCCGTTGCCGCTGTAGGTGCTCTTGCGCCAGCTGGCGCCAGTCAGGTCAGGAAGCATGTTCAAAGTCCTCTCGTAGCCTTCGGATTATGGCCAGCGATGCAGCCGGGGACAGCGCTTCGGCTTGCAGTTGATCGTAGTCCTCAGCCCAGCTGGCCACGGTCTCACTATCCCGCTCCAGGTAGCCGCGCTGAAGCCCTTCCGTGTACCCGAGCATCACTCGGCCTGGCATCGTGAGCAGCGTCACGGGGTGGCTCAACGGGTGCGCCTCTGCCACGGAGTTGAGTGCGATCTGAATCGTGGTCTTCGGTTGCTGGGCGATCTCCTCAAGGTGCCGCAGTTGCCTGATCATCGCGTCGGCCCCGCCGATGGGTCGGTCAAGGCACGTCTCGTCCATGATGGTGCGAAGGGTCGGACGTGGCGTCTTGGCGAAGATCCGTTGCCTTTCGAGCAGGAACCTCACGCGCGCGTCGGCTTGACTCTGATTGATCTTGCCCCGCCGAACGTTGGCCAGCTCCATCGCGGTCGCGTACTCCGCCGTCTGCAACAGGCCCGGGATGATCCGAGGCTGAAAGATCCGAAGCGCCGTCGCGTTGGCTTCGTGAGCCACATACTCCGGGAACCCCGGGATCAGGGAACCGTTCTTCCAACTCCACCACAGCAGCTCAAGAGACCCCCCGGTGTTCAGGTGGTCGTCAGCTCGCTGTACGAAGGTCAAGCTCGGCGGCTCTTTCGCCGTCTCCGTGTTCGAGATGTAGGTGTTGGAGTAGCCAACCAGGAGTCCCAGTCCAACCTGTGTCAGACCTGCTGCCTCACGTGACCTGCGAAGTTGAACAGCCAGTGCTGCCAATGGTGATGACGTTGGATCAAGTGTTCTCCGGTTCATGATCCTCCCCAACTTGAGGTGAGTTCGACTCCAGAGTTGAAGTGCTTCCGATCGTAGGGCTTACTGCCGATTCTGGTAGTGGAGTCACTACGGAGAGGAGCGGCCCGGTGAGTGCGCGTAGACACCCCGCACAGGCGCTGTACGAGCCCAAGGTGGGCGAACTGGTCCGAGATGAGCGAAGCGGGCGGAATGGCGAGTACCAGTGCAAGGGCTTCGGGGAGTACCCCACCGTGCTCTTGCGGCCGAAGGGTGGCGGGTGCGAGTGGGAGGCTCCGGCCAGCGAGATCCGGAAGGTCGCCCTGGCCGACGAGGTGAAGCCGGTCGCCGAGAGTCGACCGCCCGGCCGGCCCCAGGGGAGCGAACGACCGTGAAGCCCCAACTTGGCTACACCGCACCTGTGTTGGATGCAACGGTCATCACTCTTCTGGTGAGTCTGGGGGGTGGCCTGTTGGCAACGCTGCCACACGACGCCAGCACGCCAATCTCAACCCTCGTGGCGCTCTTCAGCTTCACTGCCTGCCCGCTGGGCGTGGTCTGCGTGATCACCTCCGGGCCAATCATGCGCCGCGCCGCTCAGTGCCGAGCTAGGAGGGCAAAGCAGCGATGACCGTCGAGACTCTGTCCGCGCTGCCCGTGCCCTTCCCGCCGAAGCATCAATGGCGCTTCGGACGCTGTGTCTGCTGCGACCGGCAACACCTTGTGGCGCCCGGACCGCAGATCCTCACGGATGCCGGACTGGTGACGCTCCCGTTCTGCGTCGTCGGCTTCGAGCGGGCAGCGCGATACGTCCACCGCGTACGCCTTGCAGCTGCAATGCGTAGTGGCCGTGAGGGCACCGCGTGAGCTGGATCGAGACATGCGATGGCGCCGCCACACTGCCCGACGACGACGGCGGACCGGTCTACCAGGCTCTTTATGGCCCTGACGAGCCCCCCGACGAGCCTGAGCCCCCGGCCTGCTGACAGGCCCCACAAGCCCCCGTGCTGCCATTCCCGGGAAGGAGCGGCACGGGTCTGCTGCCCCAATCACCTTAAAGCGCGCTAGTTGATTGAGGCAGACCCTGCGCAACCCATTAACCAGATGAGGGGAAGTACGGCCATGCGACAGAAGATCACGGCGCACATCCTGGGGAACGGTAGCTGCCCGGCGGGTGGAGACCACCAGTACCAGATGTGGAGTGCGAAGATGCGCTGCGTCAAGTGCGGTGCCACGCAAGGCTGATCATGTGAGTTGGGGGAGGGGGTCCATCCGGGCCCCCTTCCCTTCGCCGAAGGGATCGAAGCATGGAACCTCACGTCGGCTGGGATGAACTTCCCTATGATGTAAAGGCGTTGATTGAGAAGCGCATTGGAACAGTGCTCTCTGCCAAGACCGTACCGGAGGGGCTCACCTGCCGCACGGCACTGATCCTTTCGACGCCGTCCGAGACGCTGTTTCTGAAAGGCGCGCTGATCGCCGACCGTAGCAGCCTGGAAGCACAGCGCATGGAAGCAGACATCAATGAAGCGGTTGGCAGGGTAAGTCCGGCACTGCGCTGGGAAGCCATTGTCGATGAGTGGCACCTGATCGCCTTCGACTTCGTGGACGGCCGGCACGCCGACCTCACCCCCCAGTCGCGAGATGCTGCGATCGTTGCCGACGCGCTCAGGCGTGCTGGCTCCTGCCGTGCGCCCACTGGCGGCCTTGTCCCGCTGCTGGCCGAACGGTACCGCCAGGTTCTTCGCCCCGGGGACTCTGAAGTGCTCGAAGGATCATCGCTGTTGCACACTGATACCAACCCGCACAACCTCTTGATCGCGTCCCAGCGTGGCTATCTGGTCGACTGGGCCATGCCCGCTATCGGCCCTGCGTGGGTGGACGCTGCACAGACAGCAGTCCGGCTCATGGGGTACGGCTGGGAACCTCGGGACGCCCGTATGTGGCTCAGTGGCTTCCCTGAATGGGGGCACGCCAACCCGGCCGCCAAGTCCGCTTTCGTGCGGGTGGTTTGTGATGACGCTACGGCCCGGTTCGGCCCGTACGCCAAGGAGGAGAACGACCGCTACCGCGCACTACTGGCCTGACAGGCGGCGCGCCTCGGCGCCTGAGCTGACGGCTAGACAGATCAGCAGTGCCAGCCTTACGGTTCGACCACAACAAAAAAGGTAGCCCCGGCGAGTGGTGGAACACTCCCGGGGCCATGGCCGACGCTTTCGAGGAGCGACGACGTGACCCACTTTAGCGCCTGGGCGTTCGCCTGGGCTATCTGCCTCATTGCCGCCTTCGTGGCTGCCTGGGGCATCGCGTGCGCCCCGGAGCGTCCCCGTGGGTGCCACCGCGCTACTGCCCCCATCCGGCTGGAGTTGATCGGGCAGCGCCGCGCTTCCTGGGATCGCGAGCGCCCCGAAGTTCATGAGCCCCGCACCCTGCCCCTGTGCTCCGGCGTTCGGCAGCCGATCCCCGCGCATCTGCTCGCCCGAACCATCATGCCGAAGGTCGAACCGGTCCGTGGTCGCGCCCACCTAGTGAACGTGCAGGAAGCCCCTGCTGTTGCCCTGCCGGTACCTGCAACCGTTCGGGTGGTGCCCCTGTGGGTGGCCCGCTGGGAAGAGCAGCAGCAAGCTGAGCGCCGTCGGGCCCTTGTAGCAGCGTCCACCGGTCGGCCCGATCCGGGCTACACCTACCCCGGTGCTCACTCACTCGCTAGCTAGCTAGCACCTCACAGCCCCGTCCGGCCTGATCCGGGCGGGGCTCTTCCGGGGGGATCTAGCGGCGGCACATACTCAGCGTGGTCTTCCCGGTGCCGGTGCCGCCGCTGACGAGCATGGAGAGCCGGGCCCGTACGACGTGGGTGAGCAGCTGCGCACCGGCCGGCGGCAAGGAGCCGCGCGCCACCAACTCGTCCAGGGTGAAGGGTTGGGGGCGGCTGGTGCGGAGCGAGATGTGCGTGCAGCCGGTGGCGATCGGCGGGATCACCGCATGCAGCCTGGTGCCGTCGGGCAGCCTGGCGTCGACCCACGGCCGGGCGTCGTCGAGTCGCCGGCCGGCCGCGGAAGCGAGCCGATGGGCGAGCCTGCGTACCGACTCGGCGTCCGGAAAACGGACGGCGGGCACCCGTTCCAGACCCGCACCGCGGTCGACCCAGACCTCGTCGGGCGCGTTCACCAGGACGTCCGTCACCTCGGCCTGTGAGAGCAGTGGATCGAGCGGCCCCGCGCCGACCATTTCCGCATGCAGCACCCGGACCGTGTCGAGGACATCGCCACCACCGAGCGGTGGCCGCTCCGAGCGGAGGGCTGCGGCCACCGAGCCGGCCGTCGGCGGGGATCCGGTCTCGGCGAGCCGCAGCCGTACGGCATCGATCAGAGCGGCCGCCCGTTCCGTCTCCGGCCCGAGGTCGCCGCCGTGGGCTGTGCGTGTCACCCCGGGGCGGATCACGACCGGACCGGAGGCGGCCCGGCCGGTGGGGCGCGGCGGCCCCGGATCCTGTCCGGTGCCCGACGGCGCGGCGGGAGGTTGCGGGCTCGGGCTCCGCAGGGCGGCCTCCGCCCCCGGAGGGTGGGGCACCGGGTCGCGGTCGGCCACGGCCATCTGCGCTGCTTCCTGCACCACGCTCTCCCCCTCCGCACGTCCACCCGCGGCTGCCCCGCCCGGGAAACCGCTGTCGGGCCTGTGCGTCCGATCCGGACCGTGCGGGCGGGCTCGGCCCCGGTGATCGGCGGGCCGCCCTCCGGCCACCACGACACCCCGCTCGGGGCCGCTCGGGCTCCGGCCCCGGTAGTTCTTGCGCAGGCCCGGCCTGCGCAGTCGATCGGTCACGGTGCACCTCCTCCGGCCGCCGCCACCGGCGGCATGGCCTCGTCCAGAAAACTGCTGCAGAAGCGAGCCAGCGGCCCGCGCTCCCGGAAGCCGGGCGGTGCGCCCCGCTCCACGTCGACGGACAGCCCCGGCTCGTGCGGGAGTTCACCCGCCAGCCGCAGGCCCAGCCCCCTGGCGATCTCGGAGCCGGCCAGGCCCGCGGGCCCTGGCACCCTGGCGACCGCCCGGAGGTCGGACAGCCGCATCCGTGCCGCGGCGGCCACCCGGTCCGCCGCCGCCATCGCGCGCAGTTCGGCGGGGACGACGAGCAGGCCGGTGTCGGTCTGTTCGAGGGCTTGGCCGGCTGCGGCGTCCAAGTGGCGCGGAAGGTCGAGGACGACCAGGCCGCCGCGTCTGCGGGCCGCAGCGAGGACGCTGCGCATCGCCTCCGGCGGGATGGTGAGCAGATCGCTCCGATCCCAGGAGAGCGTCGACAAACGATGAAGTGCCGGGAGCGCGCCCGCCAGTTCGGCCCCGCTGACCCGGCCGCGCGCCCCCGCGAGGTCGGGCCAGCGCAGCCCCTCGACCTGCTCGGCGCCGAGCATGACGTCCAGACCGCCGCCGAGCGGGTCGGCGTCGATCAGCATGGTCCGGTGACCGGTGCGGGCCGCGGTGACGGCCAGCGCGCAGGCGAGGGTCGATGCCCCGGCGCCACCGCGTCCACCGAGTACGGCCACGGTCAGTGCCGGCGGCCCGACACCCTCGACCGCGTCGGCGATCCGGTCCAGCAACCAGGTCTGCGCATCGGGCAGGAACAGGACGTGCTCGGCGCCGAGTTGGACGGCCCGGACCCAGACCTCGCCGTCGTCGAGGTCCAGCCCCAGCAGCAGGACGCCGGCCCGGCGGCCGAGGCCCGCACAGTGCTCGGAACGGTCGTCCCCCACCAGCACCAGTGACGCCTCCTCCCAGAGCTGGCGCGGCGGTGGGGCACCGGTGATCAGCTGGGGTTCCGTGCCGGCCGCGGCGCAGATGCGGACCAGTTGCTCGGTGAGCGCCTCGTCCGCGGTGACGATGAGCGGGCCGCCCGGGGTGGGGCGGTCGGCGACGGGTCGATCGGTGATGGGTGATGACATGGCGGTCTCCCCCTCTGAGGTGGGCTGTCACGTTCCGCAGACCGCGGATGCGATTCCGGAACCGGCTGGTAGGACATCGGCCGTTCTCCCTCGACGGGATCCACCGGCCTCTCCCCGAGCACCAAGGTGAGGCGTGGAACGGATTCCGTCATCCCCCTTCCGAATCCCTGTGGACAACTCGGGGTTGTGGATAACTCTGTTCACTCGACCGGGGGGTATTGGTGCGCGGAATTGACGCGCGAAGCAACTCGAAGATCGTTCACGCCGGGCGAGCGGCGACAACGCGGAGGCTCGAACGGACCACAATGAGACACCGACTTCGATCACTCACCGTGACCGATCGGCCGCGCTCGGCCGGAACGCAGAAGGCCCGCCGACACCGGCAGGCCCTGGAAGTTCCACCCCCACGACGTCCGCAACTGGCCCGGAAAACGGCCGTGGACGTGCGACGACCCCCGCCGGGGGGGAGAGCGGGGGTCGTCTATCCACGGTCCGACTCGGGGGGGAGGAGCCGGACCGGGTTAGCACGGTCGCGAACGATCCGTGACTTCAATGGTGTACCCGAGCGGCCAGAAACACAAACCCGCGCGCCGACGAGTACGCCGAATGGCGGGGTGCTCAGGCGGGCCCTCTATCCTCGGTTCCCGTGGACACCACCGAGAACGCCGACATCGCCGACCAGGGCGGGAACACCCCACCCCGCCCCGCGAACCGTTCCTCATCGGAAAGCACGGAGCCCGCCGCCTCCCCGCGGCGCCCATACCGTGCGCCGCGCACCGCGGCTTTCTTCGATCTCGACAAGACGATCATCGCCAAGTCGAGCGCCCTGGCCTTCAGCCGTCCCTTCTACCAGGGCGGGCTGATCAATCGCCGGGCCGTCCTGAAGAGCGCCTACGCACAGTTCGTCTTCCTCCTCGGCGGCGCCGATCATGACCAGATGGAGAAGCTTCGCGCCTATCTGTCGGCAATGACCAAGGGCTGGAACGTCCAACAGGTCCGCGAGATCGTCGCGGAGACCCTGCACGACCTGATCGACCCGATCATCTACGACGAGGCGGCCTCCCTCATCGAGGAGCACCACGCGGCCGGCCGCGACGTGGTGATCGTCAGCAGTTCGGGGGCCGAGGTGGTGGAGCCGATCGGTGCGCTGCTCGGCGCCGACCACGTGGTCGCGACCCGCCTGAAGATCGAGGACGGCCGGTACACCGGCGAGATCGAGTACTACGCCTACGCCGAGAACAAGGCCGTCTCGATCCGCGAGCTCGCCGAGTCCGAGGGGTACGACCTCCCCAACTGCTATGCGTACAGCGACTCGTCGACCGACCTGCCGATGCTGGAGGCGGTCGGCCACCCGTTCGCGGTCAACCCGGACCGCGCGCTGCGCAAGGAGGCGGTCGCCCGCGAGTGGCCCGTCCTGGTCTTCAGCCGCCCCGTCGAACTGCACCGACGGTTGCCCGAATTCCACACGCCCAGCCGGTCGGTGGTCGCGACGGTGGCGGTCGGAACGGCACTGCTCACGGCCGGACTGCTCTGGTACGCGGCGCGCAGGCGCCGGCCGGAGTGCTGAGCGGCACCGTGGACGGCGCGCCACGGAGCCCCCGACACGGCCCGCAGTCCGCCTAAACGGACAAAAAGTAAAAGCTTCTCGTTTCGGGTTCCGCTTTCACCCGAAGCGCGATACAAAGGACTTAACGGCCCGCGAGACCCGGTCAGGACCCTACGGGGTCGCTCCGACAACGCAATTCAGGCCCACGGACCGAGTACGGATGACTGAGCACCCACATGCAGCCGACCCGCTGTCGGGCCGCCGCACCAGGTGAACGGGCAGGATCCCCGCCTGATGGGCACTTTCCGGTGCATGCTTGGTAACCCGGCATCCGTACCAGCGGCGGCACCCGGTCCGATCAGGTGCCGCCGCAACCCTGTTCGAGCCCAGCCCGCGACTCAGACCATGCCTCGCTGCATCGCCTCGCAGACCGCCGTGCTCTCCCGAACACCGAGCCTCAACGCCGCGCCGCAGTGCGCGATCCAGCGGGCCATCCCGTCCGGCGTCCCACCCAGGTAGCCCAGCAGCGCCTCCCGGTAGGCCGCCGTACCGAGCTCCGCGAAACCGACCTCGGCCGGACAGATCGCCTTGGGATCGAGCCCCTCCGCGATCTGGACGATGCGCTGCGCGGCGCGCGCGATCACGCCGTTGTGCTCGCCGAACGGCCGGAGGGCCAGCAGCTCGCCGTGGACGACGGCGGCCACCACCAGTGTCGGGGTGCCGCCGGTGGCACCCTCGGCGCGCGCGGCCAGGAGCTGGGAAAGCTGGTCGAGCCGGGCCGCGCACTCCTCGGCGGAGGGCGCCGGAGGCAGTCCCACCGCGCCGGCGCCGGAAGCGGCCTGCGCGCCGACCCCTTCGACGGCTTCCAGCTCCACCGGGAACGGGGCCGCCGCGGGCTCACCGGGCCTGCGCGGGCGACCGGCCGACGGATCCGCGTCGCCCACGGCCAGCAGGTGCAACCTGGCCAGCACCTGCAGCGGAGAGTGCCGCCAGGTGGTCAGCAGCTGCCCCGCCTCGGCCGAGATGCGCAGCGCGCCGCCGACGGTGCGGGCCTGGGCGTCGGCACTGAAGTCGGTCCTGCGCCGGACCTCCTCCAGCGGCCAGTCGGCGCCGTCCAGCGCGGCGGAGGCCCGGGCGCCACGGAGGGCGGACTCCGAGGTCACCTCCGAGGCTCGGCGGCGCATCACCCGGTGCCCGTAGAGACGGTCCACGGCCTTGCGCACCTCGGCGACGGCCTCGGGTACCCCGGGGAGCTGGGCCAGCGGGGCGAGGGGATCAGTTCCAGTGCTCACCTACCCGAGAGTAATCACTCCCGGGGGCAAGCCCCCACAGCAACCCCGCCATCACCCGTTCGAGGCAATCCGTCGTTCCCGTATGTATCGCACACCGGACCCCGGCTAGCATGGCCACTATCGGTGACGATAACGATTTCCAACAGTCTTCCCAGTCCGCGGCCGGCAGTCGCGGCGCACTGGAGTAGGAGCCGGAGTCTCAGATGAAGATCGCCTTCGTCGGCAAGGGTGGCAGCGGGAAGACCACGCTGTCCGGACTGTTCATCCGCCACCTGGCCGCAGCGGGATGTCCGGTCATCGCCGTCGATGCCGACATCAACCAACACCTGGGCCCTGCACTCGGGTTGACCGACGATCAGGCCGCCACGGTGCCCTCGCTCGGCGCCCACCTGCCGCTGATCAAGGAGTACCTGCGCGGCACCAACCCGCTGATCAGCTCGGCCGACGAAATGATCAAAACCACGCCACCCGGCCGGGGTTCACGCCTGCTGCGGATCATCGACGAGAACCCGGTGTACGAGGCGTGCGCGCGCCCGATCGCCCTCGACGAGGGCTCGGTCCGACTGCTGGCAACCGGCGCGTTCACCGAGGAGGACCTCGGCGTCGCCTGCTACCACTCCAAGGTCGGCGCGGTCGAGCTCCTGCTCAACCACCTGGTCGACGGCCGGGACGAGTACGTGGTGACCGACATGACCGCCGGCTCCGACTCGTTCGCCTCCGGCCTGTTCACCCGCTTCGACCTGACGTTCCTGGTCGCCGAGCCGACCCGCAAGGGCGTCTCCGTCTACCGCCAGTACAAGGAGTACGCGCAGGACTTCGGGGTCCGACTGCGGGTGATCGGCAACAAGGTGCAGAGCCCCGAGGACCTGGCCTTCCTCCGTCGCGAGGTCGGCGACGACCTGCTCACCTCCTTCGGACAGTCCGACTGGGTCCGCCGGCTGGAGCGCGGGGACGCGCCGGCGCTGCGGACCCTCGAACCGGCCAACCGCGAGGTACTGGAACTGCTCAGGGGCGAGGCCGAAGGAGCCTTCGACCACCGCGACGCGGAGCGGTACACCGCCCAGGCCGTCCACTTCCACCTCCGCAACGCGGAGAGTTGGGGGAACGCGAAGGTCGGCGTCGACCTGTCCGCCCAGGTCGACAAGGGCTTCGTACCGAGCCCCTCCGGAGCCGCCACGGCGCACGCCTGACGGCGCGGCCGCGCCCGGCTCCGGCCGCAGGCGCGGCCGGAACAGGACATCCGGTCCGGCGACACCCCTACGACGGGTGCCGCCGGACTTCGCGTACGCGGAGTTCCCGATCGGTTCGCGCACCACTCATAGGAGTGAAAGCCAGGGCCCCACCTTCCGTTCAGTTGTGCGCTGTGCAAAGGTTTCATTACTCTCGGTTTACCGATTCTTGATGGTCGCGGGCTGCCCACGAAGACCCACCGCTGCGCCCGAGCCATCCCGCCGTACCGTCGCGACCCACGACAGCCACTCCGACCTCAAGCCTCATCGCCGGACCTGACTGCGTTCGTTCCCCGGACAGACGGGAAGACCATGACCCTTGACGTTTCCAGCGCTCCCACTCCCTCGGACACCACCGATCACGCGCCGCCCACCGCACCCGGCCGCCCACCGACGAACAGCGCCCGACGGCTGCTGCTGCGGGACGTGCCCGCCTCCCTCGCGGTCTTCCTGATCGCCGTCCCCTTCTCGCTCGGCATCGCGCTGGCCACCGGCGCCCCGCTCACCGCAGGCCTGGTGTCCGCCGCGGTCGGCGGCCTGGTCGTCGGCCTCTTCGGTGGCACACAGCTCCAGGTCAGCGGGCCCTCGGCCGCCCTCACCGTGGTCACCGCCGGTCTGCTCGCCCGGTACGGGTGGCAGGTCGCCTGCGCCGTGACCGTTGCGGCCGGCGTGCTCCAATTCCTCCTCGGCACCCTCCGGGTGGCCCGCGCCGCGCTCGCCGTCTCCCCCGCCATCGTGCACGGCATGCTCGCCGGGGTCGGGCTGACCATCGCGCTCACCCAGCTGCACGTCGTCCTCGGCGGCTCGCCGCAGAGCTCCGCCCTCGCCAACCTGGTCGCGCTGCCAGGGCAGTTGGCCGGGCCGCACCTGCCCGCCCTCGCCGTCGGCGCGGTCGCCATCACCGTCCTCTTCGGCTGGCCACGGCTCGGCCGGCTCCCCGGCCGGACCGGCAGGGTCGGCGCCCGGCTCACGAAGGTCCCGGCGGCCCTGGCCGCCGTCGCGGCGGCCACCGCGCTCTCCCTCCTGGCCGGCCTGCGCCTCGCCCGGGTCGAGCTGCCCGAGTGGGACCACCACGCCCTCGCCTCCTTCCCGTCCGGCACCCTCGTCGCCGAGCACTGGCCCGAACTGCTGGCCGCGGTCCTGACGGTCACCGCGGTGGCCACCGTGGAGTCCCTGCTCTCCGCCGTGGCGGTGGACCGCATGTCGCACAGCACCGGCGATCTCGACCGCGAGCTCCGCGGGCAGGGCGCCGCGAATCTGGTGTCGGGTCTGCTGGGCGGCCTCCCGGTGGCCGGCGGCGCGGTGCGCAGCACCGCCAACGTCCAGGCGGGGGCGGCCACTCGGATGTCCTCGGTCCTGCACGGCTGCTGGGTCCTGCTGGCGGCGCTCGTCCTGACCGGCGGGCTGCGGCGGATCCCGTTGGCCGCCCTGGCCGCCCTGGTCCTGGTGGTGGGCGTGCAGATGGTCAGCTTCGCGCACATCCGCAGGATCCACCGGCACCGGGAGTTCCCGGTCTACCTGGCCACCGTGCTCGGCGTCGTGCTGCTCGGGGTGCCGCTCGGAGTGACCATCGGCGGCTCGGTGGCCGTCCTGCTCGCGCTCTACCGGCTCACCCGGGCACACGTCGACGTGGTGACCGGGGCGGACGGGTCGTACACCGTGCACACACACGGGCCGCTGACGTTCGCGGCGGTCCCCAAGTTGAGCCGCGCGCTGACCCGCGTCCCCGCCGGCGCGGTGGTCACGGTCCGCCACGACGGTTCCTTCCTTGACCACGCCGCCTACGAGGCCGTACACACCTGGCGGGCCGGCCACCTGGCGACCGGCGGCCGGGTCTCGATGGTGACCAAGCGCCCGGACGACGAGGTCCTCGACCCGGACGGGACCATCCGCACGGGCAGCTCCCCCGGCCCGCACCGCTGCCGGGCCTGGACACCCTGGGTCGGCCACCACTGCATCGAGCAGGGAGCGGACGATCCGCACGGCCGGCTGCTCGACGGAGTCCGCGGGTTCCAGCAGCACACCGCTCCCCTGGTGCGCGAGGAGCTGGCCCGGCTCGCGCGCGACGGCCAGACGCCGTCCCAGCTCTTCCTGACCTGCGCCGACTCCCGCATGGTCACCAGCATGATCACCAACAGCGGTCCCGGTGACCTCTTCACCGTCCGCAACGTCGGCAACCTGGTGCCCGCGCCGCACGAGCCCGGCGCCGCCGACGACTCGGTGGCCGCTGCCGTCCAGTACGCCGTGGAGGTCCTGGAGGTCGGCAGCATCACCGTCTGCGGGCACTCGGGGTGCGGGGCCATGAAGGCCCTGCTCGACGGGGTGCACGAGCAGCCCGGTCCGCCCACCGCACTGACCCGGTGGCTGCGCAACGGCCGCGGCTCGCTCGCCCGGCTGCGCCGGGTGCCCGCCGAGTTCGAGGGCCGTCCGGTGGCCGACACGGTCGAGCAGCTCTGCATCACCAACGTGGTTCAGCAGTTGGACCAGTTGATGGCCAATCCGGCGGTCGAACGCGGGGTCGCCGCCGGGACGCTGCGGCTGGTCGGCATGTACTTCGACTTCGCGACGGCCCAGGCGTACGTCCTGGACCGGGCGAGCGGCCGCTTCGCGCCGGTGTCCGCGGAACGCACACCGCAGGGCACCGACCGCGCCGATCGCGGGGGTACGGAAGGCCCGGACGGCAGGAAGGAGCAGCAGTTGGCCGCGTAGGCCGCAGCATCCTCGCACCGCGCCCCGGCTGGAACGAACACATCGATAGCAGGCAGATGGACACCCGGCCGGGCAGGTTCGCCCGGCCGGGACCCGCGGAGCAGGGTCAGGAGGCTCGACCCAGCAGGCGGTTGGCCAGATCGGCCGGTGTCACGTAGCCGGGCCAGCGGCCGTCCGCGAACAGCCGGACCCCCGCGTCCTGGTAGCACTGGTCGACCAGTTGGGAGCAGATCATGTGCTTGGTCGAAGCCACATAGCTCTTGAGCAGCGGGCCGGCCGGCAGGTGGAACCGGTGAGCCGCCAGCGCCGCGAAGTCGGCGAAGCTGTAGGGCACACCGAGGTAGCCGTGAGCGGCGGCGACGATCGCCCGGCGCTGTTCGCCGCTCAACGGGACGTGTCCGGTGGACCACAGGATCGGGCGGTCCTGGTAGGCGGAGAGTGGCAGCAGCTCGGCGCCGCCGGGCTGTGCCTCGACCAGTTGGCCATCGTCGACGAGGACGAAGGCGTGCTCGTAGTCGGCGAATCCGTCGCCGTTGAGCCACTGGCCGATCCGGATCATTCGGCCGACTCCGCCGTCCATTCGGACCACGGCGAAGTCGCCGGGAAGGGGTGGGTGTGCAGGTGTTCCGGGCATGGCTCGACCCCCGAAGGAAGGAAGGGGTGCGCTGACATGCGAGCCACGCCCACGACGGCGGGCCCGCTCTGCTCCATGAAGGTCCTGACCACCTCTGGAGGTACTGTCTGGAGTACCCGGTAGAAGGGGTGTCAATACCAGCACCGGACGGTGCGTCAGACCGGATGTCGGGGGCGACGAGGGGCTCCCGCCGACCGCCTGGCCATCGGAGGGCGGGCGTCGGCAGGGGCAGGCCCGGGCTCGACGCGGGAACGCCCCGGCAGCGGTCGGTACCGGATCCGCGCGGAAGCGCGGCGGCATTCCAGCCAGAGGTCTACACCAATTTTCAAGCGCCTCTTGTCAACACGCCCGTTCGCCTGGTGAGCTGTGTGCTGGGACACCAGGGACAATCCCTCCGCACGGGAGCACCCTGGACGTAGAGAACTCGATGAGGAGCACGCGTTGAGCAACGAGAGTCTGGCGAACCTGCTCAAGGAGGACCGCCGTTTCGCGCCGCCGGCGGAGCTCGCCGCGGCCGCGAACGTGACCGCCGCCGCG